>JBDRLR010000027.1:0-4417 GCA_043812855.1 Nanobdellota archaeon
TGTCGTTGGATCGACTGTCGCCGTTCCACTGCTGATGAAGCACTCATCGTCGCTTCCAGGGCGGGGCGGACAGGCTCCGGCTTGCGGACCGCTGAGGTCCTTGCCCAGAGCGGGAGGCGTCTTGTCCACGAAGAAGCATTCAGTGTTCATGTCTTCGATGTTGCCGATGTGGTCTACGCTGAAGTAGCTGAGCACGTGGCATGACTCCTCGAGTTTTGCGATGTTGTCTCCGCGCCAGAGCTTCCATGCCTCATCAATTCTGCATTCCTCGTGGGCGAAGAACTCGACGCAGTCGTACCAGTCGTCGGTTTCGCGCCTGAAATCGCGGTCGCAGGAGTTCTGTCCAGCTTCGATGCATCCAGCGTGTTCGCCGTAGGGTGAATAGATGTTGAAGAACTCGGCGTAGAAGTCAGGGTTGCAGCTTCTCGGATCGTAGCATCCGGTGCTTCCGAGGTGCTCGTCAGTATACCAGTCCACGCGGTACCAGGTCTTGTCGACACCGATGTTGCATGATTGACCTTCTGCCAGGGGACCTTCAGGGTCCTCAGCGTGGAGAGTCAAGGTGGACACACCATCAATCCAGTTCTGTCCATCCGCCACCTTATGAGGTCCGTTCCAGATGAGTTCAGTCTCAGGATCAGTCACGTCAACCTTGTCTGTCTCTTCGATGCTGACTGTGTTGCCCGCCCAATCTTCACATACGATGCTGATATGATGCTTGGAGTCATAGCTAAACTGCCAGGGATCCTTGAGATTGTCGTATTCTCTAGTCCTATTGAAATCAAACTCTCCCCAGGTTCCGTCGTCAGATTCAGGATGGGAATCGTCGCCATCAACAGTAACCACCCAATTACAGTACCTTATGCCGCTATCGCAAGTGCCGTCATCAGTCACCTGCGCAGTTATTGTGGTGTCACCATTGATCCAGTAATTGCACGTCTCGAATTCAGGATTGCAGTCGATAAGGAGTTTGGGGTCGCCGACTGTCTTCACGATTTCGGGGGGTCGACAATCAACGTTCACAAACGGATACTTTGTTCGAACTGCGCCGAAGCCATCCTGGTTCACGAAATCGTCGATAGTTGCGACTCTGAATCTGTTTCCACATGCATCATTCAATTCGCTGAGCGTGGCGTTGAATGTGAATACTTCAGACTCACCTGGAGAAATCTTGGCAGGATTAGTCACTTCAGTCTCATACTGACAATAATGAAATCTTGAAAGCCTATCAGTCAATTGCCAACCATCAGGTGCTGGTCCGCAGTTATATTCAGTAATCCCTGGATCTCTTACACCATCATTATTCTCGTCGTCATAGAGGCGAACTTCCCGAATATTATGCGTACTCGAAACGAGATTTTCAATATTGACTGTATATTCAGTGCTGATTTGCTCACAACTAGCAAGTTTTGGAGTAATCGTCACCGAGGTGTCATGCGCCGCGCTCACCATTGATGCGCCGAGAATAAAGGTCATTGCCAAAACAATAGAGAATATCGTGGTTGTCTTCATGAACAACACCCCCAAGGTTTTATCGTTGATTTGATCATGCACCTCCAAGTGCAGACCCGAAGGTAATACCACATTCTTTATATTAGTTTGGAAATGATTTCGACACTACGAAGAGACAGAGTGATGACGCGAGAATATATGCTCGAGGAATACAATCGAGGATGTTCTCCTCGACGATTTTCGCGTTCGCTTCGCGAATTGGTGTGGGAACATCCATATCTGGATATGATATGACACATCGCGATGATCTGAATGGGTCAGACATCATAATTTATTGTTGGGTGTTGCGTTGTGATCTTGCTCCACTCCTGTGTTCCCGCCCTGCTCGCGCTTCAGTATCTCTATTCTGCTGTGTCCCCTATTAGTAAGGCTCTTTAATACTTGAACTTTTCAGCGTTGCGGAGTCTTGTTGCTCGTCCCTCGCAAGCTCTGCGATTTTCGACCTGCATGCCCACGACAACTTGTTGTCGGGGCGCCGGAAGCTACTGCTTCCGAGCGAATCGGTCGAAAATCGAGTGATGTTGCTCCAAGGCAACGCTGACAGAGTTCCAAAACATAAGAGCCTCACTATCACATTATGTATCCGTATCAGATGACGCAATCCACAAGAGACAAGAATAAGAAGAAAGGGCAGCGCCGCCACCTTGGGGGGTTGTTAGGCGACGCGCCCCGTAAATATCTAATGGGTCCAGTGTTTTCGAAGCCTGTTCTTGTTGCGCATGTAGACCTCGTAGTCCACCACGGGCAGCAGCCGGGCGAAGTTGTCGAGCGTCATATGTACTCCTCGTCGGCGTCCAGCACGTAGAATCCGTCATCCATGCGCTCTCTTGCGAGCGTCTCCATCATCTCGATGCGGTCCTCATCCGTCGGCATCTTGCCGTACGCGTCCCAGAAATCCACGATCTTCCTCTTCAGAAGCACATCCGCCATGCACACCACCTCCTTGCGACCCACCCGGTCACGTGATGAATCAAGTATTGCCTAGCATAGATAAATGGCTTGTGAACCCCATGTCGAGAACCCTCTTCTAGGGGAGTCATGCACAAGTTTTTTAAATCCCCAGGCCGACTCGTCGAGAGGGGTTACATGGAAGAGATCATCTATAGTCCGGTGTGGTTCTACGGCAAGGACATCATCATCGATGCCATCGGCGTCGTCATCCTCTCGCTCATCGGGGCCACGACGCTCAAGTATTATCGTCTGAGCCGTGATCGCAAGTATCTCTTCTTCGCTTCGTCATTCTTCGCCATCGCATTATCCTTCCTGGCAAAGATGCTCGGCAACCTGAAGGTGTACAGTCTCCTCTCAGCGACGCGTCAGCAGGGCGCCCTGGTCTTCCAGTATCACGTGACGGAAGCCTCAGCCATGCTGATCCTGTTCTCTTTTCTCTTCTATCGTATTCTCTTGCTCTTCGGGTGGTACGGACTCTATTTGCTGTACCATAAAGGGCATAACAAGGCAGACATCATCGTGATGGCGTTCTTCCTGTTCGTCATCACCTTCCTGACCAGCGCGTGGTTCTTCTTGTTCCACCTCACCTTGCTCCTCCTGATCGGTCTTGTGGTGTGGACTTTGGCGAGAAACTGCAAGAAGACCAGGAGCGGTACCGCGAAGCTGCTCCCGGTCAGTTTCTTGATCCTCGCGCTCGGTCATGTCATGTTCCTCTTCATCGGCTCCGCCAGGCAGTTCTATGTCATCGGCGAGGTCATACAGCTTATTGGCTATTTCCTGTTGTTGCTCGCGTTCATTCTGGTCTTGCGCCATGGAAAGAAAACGTAGTCGCACGGACATCGTCGCGGACATCCTGTCCACGATCCAGGACAAAGGGGGGGAGATCAAGCCGACTCACCTCATGTACAAGTCTAATCTGAGCCATAAGCAGATGCAGACCTATCTTGATGATCTGGTGCAGAACGAATTGGTCGACAAGGTCTCCAAGAAGAATTATCAGTACATCATCATCACGGACAAGGGCCATCGCTTCATGGCGAAGCTAAAAGAGATGAAGGAGTTCGAGAAGGCTTTTGGACTGTGAGTGATTCTCCGCAACTTCTTCGGATTCCCAGCGTAAACTTTTTAAGGACAAACACCCATCTGCGGTCTGTGAATACGATAAGTGTCCCTAAGGCTGAGTATGATCAGATGCGGAGGGAAATCAAATGCTTGAGGAATTCCGATGTATATAAGCGCTTGCTGGAGTTCGAGGAGAGCATCGCCAGTAAGGGCAAGTTCACAAGGAAGGATTTAGGGTTTTGAGAGCCTTTTTCTGATTGAGTCTATTGCCTTCTGTTGCTTTCGAGCGCCGGTCTTCATGTCGAACGCGAAGATGAAGATCTCCTCGGTTCCCAGGTTCTCCTTGTAGTAGAGACGGAGTGGCGGCCTCTTGTTCTTCAGCTCATAGATGTGCAATTTGGTGTCGAGCAGGTTCCCTGTTTCAGGGCCTTTGTCTTCGAGCTTATCGAGCATGGCCGACAGGATTTCTTTGATCTTCTTGTTCCTTGCTGCCTTCCGGAACTCCTTTATCATTTCCTGGCTGAAGACTGCCTTGAAGCGTGACATGCCACCTTCCGGGCAAAATAACAGTTATGAGACTTCGTGCCATCCATCCGAGAATTATGTTGCGTTGCCCGAAGAATGTAGTTGTGGTGAGAGCCGAGCGAGCGCCTGTCAGTACAGCGGAGGAGCACCAATACATTTAAAAGAAACCCCCGGACACGCGAAATGATGAAGTACAAACGTGTCGTCGCCCGCCTGCGCCAGTATCATCTGGCGATCTCAAGGGAGGTCTATCCTCAGCTCGTCGGCCTCAAGCAGGAGATCGACACCAAGAAGGTGGTGGAGCGTTTCGCGGACCTGTTCTGCGAGGACACGTTGGCCATCATCGTCAAGGAGAGGGAGACCGAGC
>JBDRLR010000028.1:0-10125 GCA_043812855.1 Nanobdellota archaeon
CACCCACTACTTCTCGGCGCTCATCATCCTCTTCCAAGGAATCTTCCTCATCATCTGCCAGAGAGAGAAGCTCAGATCGTGGATCATCCACGGCGCCATCGTGACCGCACTCTTCCTCCCTTGGCTACCCACCTTCATCGACCAATTCGCCATCAAGACGAGCATCGAGCCAGGGATCATGATCGAACCTGTACGACTCACGCTCACTTCCCTGAGCGTATACAATGTGTTCGCGCAAATCGGGCTGTTCTTCCACCAATACCTCTTCGGCCAACTCAAAGCCAGCACCAATCCCCTGTTCATCATCTTCATACTTCTTGGACTCGCAACCACGATCATGGCAGCATATCCTCTGTCTCGACGATGGCAAGCCAGCAAACCGCAGACCATCCTCATCTTGGCAAGCCTCATCGGAGTCACGCTGGTCTTCTTCGTGATGCAATATCTCCACGTCATGACCGTAGCGCCATATCCTCGACTCATCATCTTCATCTCGCCGTTATTCTATCTTCTCATCTCCAATGGAATCAGCAAGCACCCACAACGCACAGGCCTCGCGATCATCGGCATGATCATCATCCTCAACGTGGTCTGCGCAGTCACCTACTTTCGGACCGAATCCGCACGCGAGAATTGGGGCGTGATGGTGAATACAGCCACACAATGGAACCCTGACGCCGCATTCTACGTGTATCCCTCAAGCCACTCCTACAATGTCCTGTACTATTTCAAAGGGCCATTCTCGATCATCCCGACCGGCACGCCGTTTCGCACCTCATCGACGTTCGAGGCAGTGTTCTCCGAAATGAGACCCATCGACGACCCTGCGCCCTGCGCGTTCATGCAGAACCAAGAAAGAGGAAAAGACGTCGTCGTAATCGCCATGATCGCCAACAACCTCGTGCGCGACACCATCAGCGGCTGTTTCGGCGACTACACACTCTCACGGCACGAGATGAATACCTACCACGACATCTGGGGAAACACATACAGCGACATCGAGACATTCATGTGGACGCCCGCTCAGACATAATACATTTAAATCTCAACTGATACGCAGCCACCATGAAAGCAGCCATCCTGGAAGGCATCAAGAAAATCACCATACAAGACGTCCCGAAACCAACGATCAAAGAAGGGACTCTTCTGCTCCGTGTCGAGAGCTGCTCGATATGCGGCAGCGACGTCCGAATCTACAACCATGGCAATCCCAGAGTCACGTACCCAACGATCATCGGCCACGAAATCGCAGGCACCATCGAAGATGTCGGCAAAGGAGTGCGCCGCTGGAAGAAAGGCGAGAGGATCTGCCTTGGCGCAGACATCCCATGCGGCGAGTGCGACTGGTGCCTCAACGGAATGGCGAACTGCTGCGACACCAACCTGGCGATGGGATACCAATTCTCAGGAGGATTCGCGCAATACTGCCTGCTCGAACCAGTCATGGTCAAGTACGGACCCATCCAAACATTCCCATCGACGCTCAGCTTCGACGAGGCCGCACTCTCTGAGCCACTGGCGTGCTGCCTCAACGGATTCGAACTGGCCAACATGAAGCCAGGAAAAAGCGTCCTCATCATCGGCGCAGGCCCCATCGGATGCATGCTCGCCAGCCTCGCCAGAGTGCTCGGATCGCCGCAGATCATATTAGCAGACACCAACGAAGCCAGACTCGACATCGCACGCGCATTCTCCGCCGACCACTACATCAACAGCGCGACTTCCGACCTAAAGAAGGAAGTCATGGACATCACAGGCCAGCGCGGGACAGACATCATCTTCACCGCGTGCCCCTCGGTGGAAGTGCATGAACTCGCAGTCGAACTCGTCGCGAAACGAGGAACAATCAACCTCTTCGGAGGCCTCTCCAAAGACACACGACCGATGCAACTGCAATCGAACACACTGCACTACAAAGAAGCAAGCATATTCGGCTCACACGGATCCACACCACGTCACCACGCCATCGCGACCAAACTGCTCGCGAGCAGAAAGATCATCCTCGACGCGCTCATCACGCACCGACTTCCTCTGGCGCAGATCGAGACCGCACTCGGCCTCGTAAAGGACGCCAAAGCGATGAAAGTAGTCATCAAACCAAACGCATGACCCTCAACATCAGTCTGGGAATCAACACCGGATTCGCCCTCAACAGGTATCCGACCGCGGAAGGATGGACCAGAGTCGTGCGCGAAGACCTTGATCTGGACACTGTACAATTCACCGCGGACCTGCTCAATGCATCGCTTCCTGCAGACATCATCGAAGCGCAGATCCTCGACGTGCAGAAATGGTGCAAGAAGCGAAAGATCACTGTCGAACACACATTCACCAGCGCATTCACACGTGTCAACCACCTCTCCCACCCGGACCCGAAGATACGAGAATATTGGATCGAGTGGTTCAAGCGGTTCGCGACCATCTCGGCACGGCTCGGGGCCACGTCCATGGGAAGCCACTTCGGCATCCTTGGCGTCGACGACCTCAAGGATCCCGAGCGAAGGGGGCGACGCCTCAAAGAGAACATCGAAGGCTGGCACCGCATCGCCGCACACGCCAAGAATCAAGGACTAAAATATCTGTGCTGGGAACCCATGTCGATCCCCAGAGAATACGGAGAGACCCTCGAGGAGACCAGGCGCATCCACCAAGCAGTCAACGATGGAATCAGCCTGCCTATGAAACTTTGCCTCGACGTCGACCACGGAGACGTCTCATCAGCGCATCCGGACGATACAGACCCCTACGCGTGGCTGCGCACGTTCGGCGCAGAATCACCGATCATCCACATCAAGCAGAGCACGAAGAACAAAGGAGGCCACTGGCCATTCATCAAGGAGATCAATGAACAAGGAAGGATCCAGCCCGACCTCGTCTTCTCCGCGCTCGAAGAATCAGAGGCACACGACATCCTGCTGCTGCTTGAACTCTCCTTCCGGGAACGAGAGCCTGCGGAGAGCAACATGATCATGCACCTTAGAGAATCCGTCGAGTTCTGGAAGAAAGCCATAGAATCCTACAACTCAGCGTGAGAACCGCATCCTGAACACGCCAACGACGAACATACGCACGTGACGTATCCTGGATGACACACTCGACGTCCAGCTCGAAACACCATACATCCTCTTCCTGAAACGCACCGGAATCGACATGACCTTGAGGCCTGCGCGCTTGGCACAGTAGAGCACATACACGTCAAATGTCGAATCCTTCGGCGGCGCGACCATCACCCGAAGAAGCGAACGCGGAAACACCTTCGGCTGAGCATTCGCATCCCTCATCGAACATCCAAGAACCATGCTTGCGAACGCGGCAAGACCCCAGGTGAAGACCATCTCGCCAAGCGCCCTATGACGACGAGCACCCTTCACCAGGACATCGCCCCCAGCACGCTGAAAGACTGCGAATGCCCGCACCACATCCTTGGGATCGCACTGCAGATCAGCATGAGTGATGGCCACGCAATCCCCTCGTGCAGCCTTGAGTCCCCGCCACACACCAAACCCATACCCTTCGTTCCTCGGCACGCTCACCACGCGAGCGAATGGATGCTTGCCGGCATGCAAAACATCACGCAACAAGCCAGCAGAATCATCCAAAGAGCCGTTCTCGACGAGAATGAGCTCAACAGAATCACCTAATGACCTGATCGCCGAAGTGAACCTGTCAAGCAGCAAGGGAATGCTACGCCCCTCATTATAACAAGGAACGACTATCGAAAGCTTCACATTCGGCGTCATCTTGGCCTGGACAGACTTCGCGACGCGTAGAAAGCGCCCTTGTCATACTGATGATAAGACAATTCGTCGAAGTACGACTCCCAATACTCGAATTCCTTGAGGTCGACCGGCGACCCCCAAGATAGGTACTTCTCCACCTCGAAGGGGACGACGTTCTTCCCCTTGGCGATGAGCTCATTGAGGCTTGTGCCCACGAAGAACATGCCCTTGACACGACGGTCCTTCGCCATCATCGACTCCACGCCCTCGATGAAATCCCTTGCCTTGCGGAAATAGAACGTTCCGACGACGGCATGATCCTCCTCCGGAGCGATACTGATCGGCACCTTCTCAGAGATCCCCAAGGCTTTTCCATCCTCAAGGCGGACATATGCACAGGCCTCAGGACTTCTGATGACACAATCATGATGACGAAACGTCAAGACGACCACATCGACCGACGCATCCTTGAGCAGACGAGAGAACGCGACGTTGTCCATCACCACGCCAAAATCACTCGACCCGATGATCAGCGGCTTCTCCGGATCAAGAACAGCCTTGGCAAGCAGACAAGTGTCTGCCTGCCCCTGCGTGGGCTTCGAGACCCGAATCACCTTGGCGTCAGGATGCATCTTGGCTATCGCCTTGTCCACACCCGATTCAGCGACGACTTGATCGCGCATCAAGAAGATGTGCTTGCTCGCATCAGGAAGAGATCTTGCAGCCTCGAGCACCATAGGATTGCCGAATATAGGTATCATCGTCTGATGCACGTGATACCCCGCCTTCTGAAACTCCGAGGCGTCTCCCGCCGCAGGCACGAGCACCTGCAGGCCTTCCTTAGACATGTCAAGCCGACCCTCCGGCCTCTCTGATGCCAGGGACGAAAAGTAGTCAGACCAGAAGATGTATTGATTCAAATCAACCGGCGTGCCCCAACAGATGAACCGCTTCACCTCATAGGCGTAGACCGACAACCCGTCGCGGATCAGCAGATTGTACGGAAGGCTCGTGTAGAACTCTCCATTGACACGGATGTTGTTCTGGATCAACTCACGAGAATACTTCTTGTACGTCGATCCCTTCGAGAAATAGTAGGTTCCCGTCGACGCGAAATCGTTGGTGCGATCCTTTGAGAACGACTGCTTCTCGCGGATCTCCGCGACACGGAACGGGTCGTGGGTGTCCATTCGCATATACGCATAATACGTCTCCCGAAGCGACGCAGGATGAAACCCCTTGAATGCGGGCAAGGCGCCATCAGCCTTCTTGGAGCGCACAAAGAATAGGAACCCGCGGAAATCCCAGTCGAGCGTGAAGTCGCAGTAATTCACTATCACCTCCTCATCATCATCGATTATGCCCTCAGCGAACAGACCACTGTACACAGGCCCATGAGGATGACTCTCGATGCCGACGATATGGCACTTCGGTTTCATCCCCTTGAGCACGCCACGCACGCCGTGGGACTCCACATGATCATTATTGCACACGAAGATGAAATCCTCATCCGAAACGCCAGGAAACATCGCACAGACATGCTCTATCATGGGCATGCCATCCAGGCGAATGAGCGGCTTGGGCTCGGTGAACCCCGCTCGGATGAACCGCCTCCCCATACCAGCCATGGGAATGACGATCTTCACGCGACACGCCCCTTCAGCACACCATCAGGCGCATCCAACAGGTCTACCCGACCATTCATGACCAACATACGCTCCGCTCCAACGCCATGAGAACAGCCACATTTCTTTTAAAGGTTTTGCTGATCTCAACGAGATTCTCTTCATTTAACAGCCCAAACGTTTATAAACCGCCATCGAGGGATGAACGCGTGAAACTCATCAACAACACATTCAAACTCGCCCACCGACTCCTCGAGACCACATTCATCAGATTCTGCATCGTCGGCGCCATCTCGACCGTGGTCGACCTGAGCATCCTGTACAGCCTCACCGAGTTCGCAGGGATACACTACCTGAAGAGCGCCACAATATCATTCGTCATCGGCGCCATCATCAACTTTTCGCTCAACAAGAAATACAGCTACCGCAACACAAGCAAACAAGTACACAAACAATTCCCCATCTTCCTGGTCGTCGCGACGACGGGACTTGCCATCAACCTGGGCCTGCTGTACCTGTTCGTCACGCACCTGGCCATATGGTACATGGCCGCAAAGATCCTCGCCATCCTGATCATCATGTTCTGGAACTTCTTCATCAACAAATTCGTGACCTTCAACACCAAATTCATCCAGTAGCACACCTCGCACAACTATTTAAACGGCAGCGGACAACCTCAGAAGATTTATAAATGAAACCGCGGCAACAGACAATGCTCATCGACGGCAAGGGATGAACATGTCGAGGAACACACCTACTGAGAGGGAGAACCACAGCGTCAAGATATCCGCATCGCTGATGTGCGCAGACATGCACAACCTCGGCCGCGAAATCGGCCTTCTCGAAGAAGCAGGAGTGGACTGGATGCACCTTGACGTCATGGACGGCGTATTCGTCCCGAACTTCGCATTCAGCACCAAAGCGCTTGAGACACTACGACCGCTCACACAGAAACCATTCGACGTCCACATCATGGGCAGCGACCCATCAAAACACATCGACCGAGTCATCAATTCGGGCGCGGACATCATCAGCATCCACGTCGAGTCAAGCCATGTCAAAGAAACACTGGCGAAGATACGCGCAGCAGGCATCAAAGCGGGACTTGCCATAAGCCCCGAGACCCCCTACCAAGAAGTCCTCCCCTTCCTTGACGACATCGACCTTGCGCTCTTCATGACAGTCTCACCAGGATTCGCAGGACAGAAATTCATCCCTGACGTCATATCAAAAATATACTCATTCAAACGCCACATCACCGAACAAGGAAGACCCATCGAGATCAGCGTCGACGGAGGAATCGGCACCCACACCATCCCAGTGCTAGCAAGCGCGGGCGCGACGATCTTCGTCGGAGGCACAACAGGCCTATTCATCAAGGACAGACAATTCATGGAAACAGTCGCGACCATGCGGACACTTGCGGCACATCACCAACAAGACCACAAATAAGAGAAGTCAAATGAACGCAGCACTGCTCACCTCGATTGGAACCATCAACTATTCGATGATAGATGAACCGACCATCGCTGACGATGACGTCCTGGTGAAAGTCCACTGCGCAGGCATATGCGGAAGCGACATCCCTCGCGTCATGAAGACTGGAGGCCACATATCCCCCTTGATCCCTGGACACGAATTCGCAGGCACCGTCGCCAAGACAGGGAAGAGAGTCATTGATGTGCGGGTCGGCGACAGAGTGAGCGTCTTCCCACTCATCTCATGCGGAACATGCGCACACTGCGCGCAAGGAAATGTCAACCTGTGCGACTCGTACGACTACCTCGGATCGCGAAGCCACGGCGGATTCGCAGAGCACGTACGGTGCCCCGCCCGAAACACAGTCCTACTCCCAGACAATGTCAGCTTCGAAGAAGGCGCCCAGATAGAACCATTGGCCGTCGCACTTCGCGGCGTGCGCAAAGCAGACGACATCCAAGGCAAGACCATGTTCATCTTCGGCATGGGCCCCATCGGACTGTACGCCGCGCAGATCGCGAACCAATTCGGAGCGCACGTCATCGCCGTGGACCGAAACGAATACAAGCTCAGCATCGCGCGCGACCTCGGCATCAAACACACCATCGACAATACTGAAACAGGCGCGCTGAACGCATATCTGAAATCACAGAGATTAACCCCTGAAATAGTGATGGACTGCAGCGGATCGACACACCTGCTGACAAAGGCAATAGACATATGCCAGAAAGGAGGCCGCATCATCCTCGTCGGAAACGTGACGGAAGACCTCACACTCACCAAGCAGCAAGTGAGCCAGATTCTGCGCAAAGAACTGACCATACGCGGATCATGGAACTCGATCCACAGCTCGGACGACAAAGGAGAGTGGAACGAAGTCATCAAGCTGCTCGACGAGAAGAAAGTCAAAGTCCAACCGATCATCACACACAAAGAACATCTCAAAGACGTCACCAGGGTCTTCAACGAACTCTCCGAGAAGACGTACCCCTTCGTGAAAGTCATGCTCTACCCATGACCCGAAGACGGAGAAAAAGGCCTGCCGAGCGCATCAGCCCCCTCGCCGAATCCAAGAGAATCTGGCCAGCACTCCTCATCATCTGTCTGCTCTTCGGCGCCCCCCACATCTACTTCATCATCGCCCACGGCTACGCCGCGTACGACCCAATCCCCTTCCGCAACGCAAACAGCCTGACCGTGGATGAGCACTACTACTCCATGCAGCTGCGCGAATTCGAGGACGGCCATCCCTTGATGAAGAACGCCCAACTCGCTGAGCACAAAGAGGGGCTCGACAAACTCGACGTCCTGCCACTGATGGCTATAGGCTTGCTTGAGATACTCCCTGGAATCGGACCGAAAGAGATCATCATCCTCACCGACTTCATCTTCGCACCGCTGCTGTTCTTCCTGATGTACCTGCTCTTCCTGCGGTTTCGAATCCCCCGCTCCGCAGCGCTGATGCTGGCCTCCTTCCTGATCGTGTTCGACAACCCGCTCGTGCCGATCTATGCCATACTCACCGCAAAGATACAGTGGCTGACCGGATTCAACGCAGGCATACGACCACTGGAAGCGTCACGATTCTTCACGCCGCTCATCACCGCGACGATATTCTACACAGCCATCCTGTCACTCCACTCCGCGATCAAGACGACAAAGACCAAATATTACGTGGTCACCGCCGCGCTCGGGGCGGCATTGATGTACAGCAGCTTCCACTTCTTCGTATACTTCTGGGCGCTGCTTGGCAGCATCACACTCATCTACCTGTTCCTTAGAGACTGGCGCACCGCCAGACGACTCATCCTGGCGGGCTGCGCAGGAATAGCGTTAGGGCTGCCGTACCTCATCAACCTGGTGCAGCTAAGACTCGTGCCCTACGCGAATGACATCGCGCTGAGGCTCGGAACGGACATCACCCATCGTGTCGACTCATCATCACTGGTGCTGCTGCCGCTCATCGCACTCGTCCTGCTGACCAAGGCCAGACGGGAAGACAAGATATTCCTCGTCGGCGTCCTTTGCGCAGGCATCCTGAGCCTCAACACCCAAGTGATAACTGGCGTCGCCGTGCAGATCGACCATTTCTGGGTACGCATCCTGTACATCATGACATTCTTCATCGCGATGTACCTCGCCGTGTCGCTCCGTGACGGACTCTTCATGCGATCCAAAGAGATACTGAAGAGCGGAATTGGAAAAGCCATGCAGAAGACCATAATGGCAGTCCTATCGCCCGCGGCCATGTTGAGCCTTGCCGCGCTCATCATCATCTTCGGGTTCTACGTGCAGCTCGGATTCGCGCACTACGCTTCAGACACATTCGTCAATGATCCCGAAGACACTGGACTGTACGCGTTCCTGAACTCGCACACCCCTGAGGATTCCGTCGTGATGAGCGTGAGCATCGAGCAGAACAGCAATCTTGCCGTACACACCCACAACAACGTGTACCTCGCCAACGCATTCTTCACAAGCGTCAGCACCGAGGAGATCATGGAGCGAATCTGCGGCGCGTACGCAAGCTACGGAATACCTGATGAAGTCCTTGTGCACAAGCTGAACATCAACGAAGACACCAAGAAGAACTACTACTGGGACTTCGTGCAGAAGAAGCAGCCTGTGGATGTGGAAACGTTCGAAGACTACATGTTCCTCTCCTACTACTTCCATCACCAATACTTCGACAAGGCCATCCCGCTGACCGCCGATGAGATCGCCGCAGGAGGATACAAGAAAGGATCAGGATCGGAATTCCGAAAAGGATACAAGATGCCCGAAGACGCGCAACAGCATCTGCTGGAGATGTGCGCGGAGAAAGACTATCCTTTCTTCCGAGTCGATTACATCCTCGTCGGACCGTACGAACGATCAATCATGACACTGACGTTCGCAGACGAGGATATCGTGTTCTCAAACGAGAAGTACTCGCTGTACACCGCATAGTGATCCCTATCTTCCCACAGACCTGTACGTCCAGCCAGCATCGCGCAACGTCACCGGGTCGTAGATGTTCCGGCCATCGATGATGATGGGACTTGCCATGACCGCCTTCATACGTCCCCAATCAGGAGTGCGAAACTCATCCCACTCCGTGAGGACCAAAAGCGCATGGGCACCCTCCAATGCAGCATAGGCATTGTCCACGATATCCACACCAGTCAGGACCGCCTTGGCTTGGGCAGACGCCTCAGGATCATAGGCCGCGACGGACGCATACATATCCTTGAGCAGGTTGATTATGGTTATTGCCGGCGCCTCCCTGACGTCATCAGTCTTAGGCTTGAAACTCAGACCCC
>JBDRLR010000029.1:0-3654 GCA_043812855.1 Nanobdellota archaeon
TGGTCGTGAGCGCCGAGAAAGCAGAGATCCACGTCGACGACCTGCGCGCCGCGAATCCTCGCATCGATGAACTCCCGTTCGACTCCGAACGCAAGATGATGAGCACCGCCCACCGAATCGGCAAGAAGACGATGGTGTACAGCAAAGGCGCGCCTGACAAGCTCATCGACTGCTGCACCCACTTCCTCAACAAAGGAAAGGTCACGAAACTGACCGCGAAGACCAAGAAGGCCATTATGGCCATCAACGAAACATACGCATCGCAAGCCCTGCGCGTACTGGCATTCGCCTACAAAGAAGGCACGCTCGGCAAGACCGAAAACGGCCTGGTGTTCGTGGGACTGCAAGGCATGATCGACCCGCCGCGAGACGGCGTCCGCGACGCAGTCGCCCGATGCAAGACCGCAGGGATCAGGGCGGTCGTCATCACCGGAGACCACAAGCTCACCGCCAAAGCCGTCGCCCACGAGATCGGCATCGACGGCGACGCCATGGACAGCCTTGAATTGGAGAAAATTTCTGACGAGGAACTCATCAAGATCGTCCGGCACGTCTCCATCTTCGCACGCGTCAACCCCAAAGACAAGCTGCGCATCGTGGAGGCACTAAAGAAGAACGGCGAGATCGTCGCGATGACCGGAGACGGAGTCAACGACGCACCCGCCATCAAGAAAGCCCACATGGGCATCGCCATGGGCATCACCGGCACGGACGTGACGAAAGAAGCCTCCGACATGATCCTTACCGACGACAACTTCGCAAGCATCGTCAACGCCGTCGAAGAAGGACGAGGCATCTACGACAACATCAACAAATTCATCAACTACCTGCTATCATCCAACCTGGGAGAAGTCATGATCATCTTCTTCGCCACGCTGTTCGGATGGGGACTTCCCTTGACGGCAATCCACCTGCTGTGGATCAACCTGGTCACCGACGGACTTCCGGCGCTTGCGCTCGGCGTCGACCCCGCATCCAAAGGCATCATGCAACGTCCGCCCCGCGACCCCAAAGCAAGCATCATGAACAGATCACTTGCCTACAACATCGTCACCATCGCGATCCTCATCACTGTGGGCGCGCTCTTCCTCTTCGAGATGTACGTCGGCAGCGACCTGGCGAAGGCACAGACCATGGTCTTCACGGCGCTCGTCGCCATGGAACTGGTGAGGATCCAAGGCATCCGCAGCGAATACAAACTCAGCCTGTTCAGCAACAAGTACCTCGTACTTGCCCTGGCAAGCTCCATCGCACTGCAGCTGCTCGTCATCTACACACCGCTGGCACAGTTCTTCGGAACCGTGCCACTGGGACTTGTGGACTGGGCCTACATCATCGGCGTGAGCGCAGCCATCTACGTGGGAAGCATCGTGTTGCGAAGCATCAAAGGAAAAGTCGTCGAGAAGAACGCCGCATAGCCTCAATCAGCCAGCAACGAGTACAACAGCGCCATCCTGACGAAGACGCCGTTCTGGGACTGACGGAAATATGCGATTCTCGGATCATGCTGCTCGACAGACAGCGGCAAATCAATCTCCTCGACATGAGGGAGAGGATGCAGAACACGCGCATCGGGACGCACCAAGCCAAGATTGCCTTGATCGATGACGAAACGACCCTTGGCAGCAGCATACTCCTGCGGGCTCAATCGCTCCTTCTGGATGCGCGTCATGTAGACTACGTCCATGCGCGGCAGGACCTGCGCGAAATCATCACTCTCCCAATATGTCGTGCCATGACGACTGAGATACTCCTTGATATCATCACGCATACGCAGATGCTCAGGCGAGACGAATGTGATATCCACTTCCTTGAACTTTCCGAGCAGATAGGACAGCGAACGCACCGTCCGCCCAGACGCAAGATCACCCACCATGGCGACCTTGACACCCTCCACTCTTCCAAGCTCCCTATGAATCGTGTACACATCAAGAAGAGCCTGTGTGGGATGCTGGCCCTTACCGTCCCCTGCATTGATGATCGGCACCGGACTGACTGACGCAGCGAGATTAGCAGCACCTTCCTCATGATGGCGCATGACGATGGCATCCGCGTAGCCAGCGATGACTCTTGCGGTGTCCTCAATGGATTCTCCCTTTATGGCCGAAGAGAACTCTTTAGCGTTCTCCGTGCTTATGACCTGACCGCCAAGGCGGAGCATGGCTGACTCGAAACTGAGCCGCGTGCGCGTGCTGGGCTCGTAGAAGAGCGTCGCGACAATCCTGCCCTCGAGCGCCTTGGCCAATAGACGCGGATGATCCCTCATATTATCCGCCATCGAGAACAAGTCACCGAGCATATCCAGAGAAAACTGCTGCGCCTCAAGCACATGTTCGAGTCGCAGACGTTCTACCATACTAAAAAGAGTTGATTGACATCCTCATAGATAAAGATTTGTGTGATGAAGTATCGACATATATGAATCCTGCCGCGGCGACTATCAGAAGGTGTACTTCCAGCCAGGCTGCCACTTGCCGATCTTACGCCAATCCTCGTCGAACGCCTGCCTCCAAGTCTTGCCCTTCGTGATCACTTCAAGGGCAAGCTGCGGTGCCTGATGGGCGACTAGGGCAATGGTCTTTCCATTGAATTCGTGTTTCATGTCGTCAAGGAATGAACGGACACGGCGCTCCACGTCCTTATAGGACTCACCATTCGGATGCGGCACGTCGATGTGGTCCTCCTTGACGAAATCCTCATCCTTCGCCCCGTTGAAATCACCGTAGTTGCACTCACGCAGGCGAGCGTCCTGCCGTATGGATACTTTGCCGTCAAATCCCAACCTCGCTGAATCCACGGCTCGCTTGAGATCAGAACAGAAGATGACGGCGAAATCAGAAGAATCGACTTGTCCAGATAGTTCCTTTGACTGCCTCATGCCCAAGTCCGAGAGCTCACCAGGATTCCATCCTGTGCATCTCCCATCCTGGTTGTCAGTCGTCGTCCCATGCACAAAATAGACGATGCGAATCAATGCGGGTGGCAGGGTTCGAACCTGCGTAAGCACTAAGCTACACGGCCCTGAACCGTGCCCGTTTGACCACTCCGGCACACCCGCGCGCCATCGTGAGGACCCACACCATATTTATAAATCTACCTCCACACAAGTTAAATGTGGGAAGATCAAATCACAGTCAATCCTGAACAAACAAGTCAAGGTCAAGCAGCAGTCCTTGATTGCCGACAGCCCAGCAGGGAAGAAACACATTGATGATTCGACTATTCATCCGCAACTCTGACTTTCCCAATTCGCCTATACAACGCTAGCGTGATGGCCAGCCATATCCCGATTAGAACGCACATGAATATCACGTAGGGCAGTATGGCGGTAGGCCAAAAAAGAGGAAGAACCAGCAACGTGCACGTATTAGAGCTATAATCCATGATGAATGGAATCACTGACAAGAGGGACATCTTCACCTCATCTTGAGAGCAAGGTCCAGTTACACAGCTGTGCGCGTTACGTATGCATGAGAGTGTCGGTGAGAACAAAATGATGAGCAGCACTATCGACATGACAGAAACCAACCCTGCCTGTCTTACTCTAACCGAACCATAAACTCCGCGATGAATCGCCCATGCCACCATCTTCAGTAGACACCCCACTACATAAATTTACTGGTATTTCTCAACCGAACCCCGACAAGAATCCGG
>JBDRLR010000030.1:0-8682 GCA_043812855.1 Nanobdellota archaeon
TTTCATGCCGCTTATCAGGTCTTTGATCTTGGGGTCTTTGGGGACTTCGAATATCTTGACGCCCAGCTCGTTGGCGACGATGTGTGCCGCGCCTTCTTCTGAGATGAGGTTGGAGAGCTGGTTGAGTTTCTGGCTTATACGCCCTTTGATGTCCTGCTCGCTCAGCGTCGTGTTCTGCTGGATCTTTCCGATGATTTCCGGTACGCTCAGTCGCATCATGTACTCTGCGCAGGTGTGACAGGGACTTTATATACTTTGTCGTCGATTGGGCTCTGTCCTAAGAGTCCTTTGCCACCCTATTGCGAACCTCTTTATCTTGCACAAGTATACTGGCAAGGGGGTTGCCACCTACGGGGAATGTCAGTATATATGCTGGAAATTGCAGGTGAGCTTGGTGGCAAAGGTCGAGCGTAGCGAGATTTAGGACAGAGCCCGTCGATTGGTTGGGCTTCGGCTTTGCGTCGCAGCCACTACAGGTGAACACAAGACAGATTGGAATCGAGCAGACGAGGTGTTGTCCCTCACGAGAATCAAAGTGCGCGAAGATCAAGGATCTTCGGCACGCGAAAACCGCAGTTTTCGCTGATTCTCGGGAGCCCGGAAATCTCTGATTTCCCGCGCTTTCAGGGATATGTCTGCCCTCGTTCGAAGAAGAACATGCGAACAGGGCGGCGACGCTGAAGAATTGCAGGTATTACTCCCTCGCTGCGTCGAACGCCTCTGCTTCCTGGTCGATGATGTCGTCGAAGTCAGCGTCGAGTGCCGCTTCGATCTTGTTGTAGTGCGCGCGTGCCTGCTCGAGGAGCTCCTGCGCCTTGCTGAAGCGGTACTTGTCGTTGGCGTCAAGCATATCGCCAATCAGTGAAGACAGCTGTTTTCCGGCCGCGTCAAGGCTGTCGAGGTCGTCCCGCACTTCTGGCGTTCCTTCCGCTTTCTCGTAGAGCTGTCCGAAGTCGTCCAGGATGATGTCCGCGTTGTCGCTGAAGTATTGCTTGATCTGCTCGTGCGGTCTGAATTGATTGAACTTCTGGTAGACTCCATAGTAGTTCTCTTTTTGCAGCATGTAGGTGATGCGGTTCTTGGCGGCTTCCATGCGGTTTTTGTGGATGTCGTATCCTTTCAGGTCGTCGTGGTTGGAGTCCAGGAACTTCATGGCTTCGTCGTTTCGGTCCAGGATGGTGTATGCGATGCCGAACTTGCTGCCGAACATGCGTGCGTATTTGGCGGCGGGAAAGAAGTTGAAGAAGAATTCGAATCCTTCGCCGATGACGGGGATGAATCCCAGGCCGAAGTTGAAGGCTTCCAGCGCGACGACACCTGCCCACAAGGGTCCGACGTGCTTGTATTCTCTGTGGAAGTTGATGATGCCTGCCAGCGCGTCGCCGACGTCCGCAATCCCTGCGGTCCATCCGCTGATGAACAGGTCCGCGAAGGAGAGGACGGGGTCGACGACGTAGTCTGAGATGTATGACGAAGCGTATTTCTTGATCCGCTTGCGGAAGACGAACAGACCGGTCATCAGGAGGATGAGAATGATGATGAGGAATCCTTTCCATCCGACCAGGGACAGGACGGGGTCGATGATGTATCTCTTGAGCAGGATGAAGAATGTCCACGCGGTCTGCAGAACGCTGTTGATCTGGTCGAGGATCCCCATCAGATCACCAATGACGCGAATTGCGTGGTGTCGATGTTGCCGTTGCGGTCGTACGCGAGCACGAGAAGGTACATCTGGTTTCCCAAGAGGGGAATGGTTGGATTGATGAAGATGTAGGTGTATTCACCTATGGCTGAATAATAGAGTGTGTTGCTTGCCTTGACCTGTCCGATGTCAGGTTTTGCCTCGTCTGCGCGCAGACGGATGGTCGTGACATCCTGGCGTGATGTGAATGCCTGCGAATCGTGCATGATGACATATCCCGCGACGTCTTCTGCTTCGCTTCGATCCCAGGATATCTGTATTCCTAGTGGTGTGCGCAGCACGCCGTACATCACGTACGGCGGTGGCGCTTTGTCCTCAAGGTACAGAGACCATCTGATGTCGATGGGAGCCGTGATGATCTTCTTCGCATTCTCGTCGTACAGCTCGACGGATTCGCGTGTCCTCGCGCAGAAGAGGTAGTGGTCTTTGCGCAGCGAGCATTGGCGGGTGTCTCCTTCGTTCTTGATGAAGGTGAGCGTTCCGTCTTTCTTGTATATTGATATCTGGTCGTCTTTCGCCTTGATGGTCGTCCCGACGATCTCGAGCGTCGCTTTGTCTTTGTCCGTCTTTCCGATGATGCTGCCCGCCGCTTTCTGCTGGCCGCCAGGCGTGTCTTGGTATGCGTATTGCAGGCTTGGCAGCGCGATGCGGTCATCTTGGTGCGACGTCAGTTCGGGCGTGTTGATGGTGAGCGTGTCGCCGACGACCGTGAATTGCTGCTCCGTGTCAGTCTTGGCGAGATTGAGTGCGCAGGTGCAGTCGTCGTCGTCGTTGTCGGAGCAGTCCCATATATCATCCGCGAAGGCGTATGCTGCGCTCGCGTCCTCGCAGTCGGCGAGGTTGAAGTCCACGGTGCCTTCGGTGAGGATGCCGCTTACACGGTCCACGCAGGTCTGGACTGATTCCAGTCCTGAGAGATCTCGTGCGCATGTCTCCTGCAGTCTCTCTGACAATGACTTCAGTTGTTTGTATGCGTTCATGTTCCCTGGGCTTATGACACGCAGTGCAGGTGAGTAGGCGTAGCTGCCGATAGAGATGTATGCTTGGTCGTTCTCGACGGTGGGCGTGAAGGTGTATCCTTCACCGCACAGCTGACGCAGACCCATCAGGACGAGGTGAGGGTAGTTGTAGATTTCGTTGACTTTCGTGTCGCCATTCCATGCATCGTAGGCGTTGCTGTTTCCGATCTTCGTGTTCTGGAGTCCTTTCTTGATGTCTTCGCGGGTCATCTGTTTCCACGTGATCTTGGTGTAGCAGTCGTTTCCGCTCCCGAGGTCCAGGCGGGAGCATGCGACCAGCGCGCTTTGCTTGACGGCTTCGCCGCCCGCGTTGTAGCATGCGGCGATGAATGCGTAGTCTTTGGTGTCCTTTGCGACGGGGCATCCGATTCCGCGTAGGAGCTCATCGAGCAGGAACACACCTGCGACGCTCTGGTCGAGAGCGTTCCCTGCTTTCAGGCGGTCCCAGTCGCATCCGTCAGCTGATGCGCAGATGGTTTGGCTGACTTGCAGCCACCCGCAATAGTTTCCTGCGTTGCATGTGCACATTCCACTGGCATCACATTCACCTTTGCCGCTCGCAGATGGGAACGTCTTTCCTCCTGATTCGACGCGTCCGATGGCCTTGACGAGTTCGATCGGCACGCGTGGGTATTGCTGCAGTGCCTGCTTGAGCGGGGTGGTGATGCCGTTCTCTTCCATGTTTCGCTCGAGCGTCTCCCAGCTGACGCGTTTGTCGACGACGTTGTCGTCGATGTTGGAGAAGTCGACAGGGATGGCGCACGTGCGTGTCTGGTCTGCGGACGGATTTGATCCTTGGGTCGCCTTGGCGTTCTGGGCAAGTACGGTGTCTGGGTTGCCCGTGCATCGTGCGTCTTCTCCGTTTCGGATAATGTTCCAGTCCGCGCCTTCGAGTGGCTCGAATCCTGTTGGCTCGTTCTCGTCTTTGTTGGTCGTGACGCATCCGTGTCCGATGATGTTGTCGTTCGACACATCATACTTGGCGCGTAGGTAGCGCACGAGGGCGTCGACGGCTTTGCGTTGCGCCTCAGGGTAGGGGTCGATGCCCCAGTCTCCGCTGATGGCGCAGCCTTCGCCTGGTTTTCCGCGTCCGCAGTTGACGATCTCGATGCCGATGCTTCGGCTGTTCATGTCGGTGAAGTAGCATTTGTGCGTGTCCGCCTTGCATCCTGCGTGCCACGCGGCCACATCCTCAGGGATGACTGGGATGATGCTGCCGTCTCGCTCGACGAGGTAGTGGGCGCTGGCATCTGCTGTCTTCCAGGATATGATGGCGCTGTCGGCTCCGTTGTTCGCGGTGTGGTGGAGGATGATGTAGTCGATCTTGGTCCCTCCTCGTGATGATGATTTTGCGAGGACGCTGGTAGGGATGTCCACGCGACGGAAAAGGGACTCGATCGGTTTTGCCTCGGTCGTGGTCGGTTCCGGCACGATGGTATCTTGAGTCCAGGGGAGCTTGGCGTAGTAGAGTTCGCACCATTTGCCGATGCCTCCTGCTTGGCTGCATTGACTGCCGGCAGTGGTCTGTTTGCAGAAGGGCCCGCCTTCTTCGAATTCTGATCGGCAGGACAGTGACCATCCGCTGCTGTCTGGTGCGGGTTGCACATTGACGGTGTCGTCGAAGAAGCAGATGGGGTTCGCGTATTGCTTCTGGCCGTAGCTGCTCAGGATGATGTCGCGTCCTTCGTCGTCCTTGATGGTGTTGTCGATTGTGGGCAGGATGACTGCGAAGTCGAGGTGGGGTGAGTATTGGTTGGGTCCTTCGGGGCCGCGTCCTCCGACGGTGCCGACGCGTTGTCCTTTGACGACGCGGGCCTTGACCGTGACGGCCGGGTCGATGGTGTCCATGTGCTGGTATTGGGTGGAGAGGTCTGGTGTGTGTTCGATGATGACGCGTCCGTTCCTCTCGTCAACGACTGAGATTGTACCTTCGGCGGCGGCCACCACTGGTGTTCCTCGTGGTGCTGGGATGTCGATTGCGGGGTGGTCGGTGCTTCCTTGTTCAGTGATGGCACCGCGGAATCCGAAGCATGAGTTGATGGTGCTGTATCCTGGTAGGGGCCAGATGAGTCCGCTGCCTGAATACTTCGCGGGTGCGGCCTTGGCGTCCGACATCTTGATCGGCGTGTCGATGCTGAAGGTGTAGGGTGACGTGGAGGTGGCGCTTATCTGCACGATGCTTCCCTTGGGGACTCGTTGTGTGGGCGTGTCGCTGAATGATTGGTGCGGTCCGCTCCGCACGGTGTAGCGGTAGAGGTGGGTGGAGAGCGGCTGGTCAGTGTAGAGTCTCAGCCGCCCGGAGAGCTCTTCGTCGAAGAGCGTGCTGAGGGAAGTTTCGGCGTCAGGGTAGCATTCCTTCTCTGCGGTTGTCCATTGAGGGTAGACTCGTGGAGGACAGGAGAATGAGTTCTCTTCGGTGTCCGCTGCCGCGGTGGTCGGTGTTTGTCCTCCTTGTTGTCCGAGGCAGTACAGGGCTGGCGGCAGGGATTGGGCAGCTGCGTAGTCGGTGTAGAGCATAGCGCGCTGCGCGTCGTAGTATGTGGTCGTCAGGTCTATGGTCTTTCGTCCGATGAGGTCCTGCTGTCCGGTTCTCTCGTTGGTCTTGGCGTATCGGTGGTTGAGCTCGACGTACGCGTAGATGAGCGTTCCTATGGTGAGCAGGACGAGAATGGGCACGAAGAGGAATACTGCTTTGCGGTTCATGCTTGCCCTCCTGATGAAAGTGCTGCTTCCGGACCGGGAAGACTTATTCCGTTTCTTCCGCCCATGCATGCGTAGATCTGGACGGTGCCTCCATTGATCTTGGGGATGGTCAGCGTTGTCTTCTGCGTACAGGTGGGTGCGGGATAGATGAGCATGATGTAGTCGGCAGGGGCTCTGCTGACTCCGTGTTCCGAGAGTCCGATCAGGCTGAATGGTATCCTCTCTCGTTGTTCGTCGCTCATCATCTTGAAGAGGTCGTCAGAACCGGTTGGTGGCGTACCGAGGACGGATTCTTGGATGTGTGCCCTCCATTCTTTGGAGAAGTCGACGTAGTCGATCCTGCTGATCCAGTCTCCGACGGTCCGCGTCTCTCCATCCACCTCAAGGTCGGTCTGCGCGAGGGAGAGCAGCCACTGGTCGGCGGAGGAGTCCATCTGTTCGGCGCTGATCGTGTTGGTGGTGCCGTGGCTCTTGAATCCGAAGAGGATGAGGAAGAGCACGAAGACGATGGCGAATGCGATGTAGCCGAAGAAGTCTGCCATGGCTTCGGAGATGCCTTTCTTGTTCATGAGTTGGGCCTCACGATGGTGACGGTGAGAAGTCCGTTCTTGGCTTTGCCGTCGGTGTCGATGTAGGTGGTGGGGAAGCGGGTCTCTTTGAGGGTGGCGCCGCCGGCGCCGCTAAGCTTGGTGCGCGCGTACCATCGCGTGAACCATTGCTCGTCGGTCGTGCCGCTGGCGATTGCGGGTCCGTCCTGTTTGTCGAGGGCGTGGAGTGTCACGCGCGCCGCGATGAGTGGGTCGCCGGTGTACTTGACTGCTTGTGAGAGGTGGACGGTCGTGATCTTGGCGGGGTCGACGACGCCCGCGTGGTATCTGCCGGTGATGGGGTCTTGGTAACTGATGGCGTCGGGTGCGAGCGTGATGCGGGTGATCATGGTCTGGATTTCAAGTTCCTTGGTGTCGATGCGGTTGACGATGAAGAAGCTGATGAGCATCAGGACGCTGGAGAGGACGACGACCAGGAAGATGAATCGGGGTATGTAGAGCAGGTAGCTCGCCTCGACGCGTCCGTGCTTATCCATATGCTTCCTCGATCGTGGTGTAGATGATGTCCGCCGCCTGGAATCGTCTTTGCTGCCATGCGGTCTGCGGGTCCTTGACGCTTCCTGCTTCGATGAGGATGACGGGGGTGTCTCGCAGGTCTTCGCCGAGGATGGCTTGGTCGTACGCCCTCAGGGGCATCTCGACATAGGAGCTGAACAGGTCTGGGAGGGTCTCGCGCATCTTCTTGACGAGGTGGCATGCGATGCTCTCTGACAGGGGTGAGTCTGCGGGGTAGAGGACGCGCAGGTCGTTGATGTCGTCCTCGTGCATGGAGAATCGCAGGATGAATGCGGCGTCGTAGCGCTGAACCTCTTTGCTTTGCCATCTGCTACGCAGATTGGCCGCGACGGGTCCGACCATGTCTGCTTCTTGGACTGCGCCGCTCAGGCCTGTCTCCGGCGAGAGGATGAGGATTTTGAAGGGCAGGGTGCGCTCGGCGCGCAGATTGGTGCATGCGTCTTGGCTTACCAGACCTTCCTTGATGGTGATGTCGGTGTCGCTTCGGCTGAACGTGATGGACACGGGTTGCATGCGCGCAGGGACAATAGTGTTCAGCGTGTCGGTGGCGAAGCGATGGTAGGTGCTCAGCTTGCTTTGTCCTCGGGGGCTGTACACGCTCATCTGGACGCGGTCTGCGAGCAGTTCGTAGTCGAAGAGGCGTGCGGACTTTGCCATGTCATAGTTGAGGGTGACATCGCCGTCTGCGGCGTGCATCGTGTTGATGAGCAATGCGTGGTCTTTGGTGTAGTAGAGTCGCCAATACGTAGTGTCTTGGGTGATGTCTTGGACCTTGAGCATGAAGGCGAGGCCGATGACTGCAAGCGCGATGATCTCGAATGCGATAAGCCAGAGCTTCCGCCCCTCACCTCTGCAGTCCATGGTCCTTCCCGGGAAAGGGGTATTTAAATAGGTTTCTTCGATGAGTGTGACTGGAATCGTCGAATGAGGGACCTATCGCGGGATCATTGACATTGCCAGTAGTCGTAGCCTTGAGTATTTGCTCCTGAGCAGTAGGTTGTAGGACTTGCAGGGTCGATGAAAATAGATGAGGGCTGAGGTGGATGTTGATCGATCTTGCATGTTCCGCTCTCGCATTTCATGCCGCAGCACGTGATGTCTTTCCCCTGAAAGATTTCCGTGTATCTGTGTCCGCATATCTCTTCTTGGGCCCGTTGGCATGCGTCTGGCACGAGGCCGCCGACTTCGAAGACGATGATGGGTTCGCTGGTGGCGAAGGGGTTCTCTGTGGATTCTCCGACAGGGGGGTCAGGGCGTACGCTTTGGCCGAAGTGGTGCAGGGTTAGTTGGAGTGGTGCGTCCGGCGACAGAGAGACATAGCCTGCGAACTGCAAAGGATCAGGAGCTAGACCTGCAAGTATGGTGAGAGTGCGGGTCTGTTTCACTTGGCTGTCTGTTGGCGCCATGGTGAAGTAGAGCGCGTCGTATCCTGCGCAGTCGATGATGGTGTTCTTTCCATCTGCGAGGTAGAGGAGGCACAGGCAGCTGACCTTGCCGCACATTGTGTCGACGGGCCACGTATATTTGTCTTGATCGCCTGCGATGATGGGATTCCATTCGCCGCGACGGTCGTATCCGACGATTGTGTATGATTTATCGATGTTGATCTGAAAGGGTGTCGACGATGCCGGTTTGGCGAGCAGGTCCGTGATGGTAGCTGCAAGCTCCCTGAAGTTGCGCAAGGATGGGTCGTTGGTCCCCATGGAGATGAGCGTGCCGCCCGGGATGTCTCCTTTGTAGATGGAGACATCATGGGTTCCGTCGTTGCCGTCGATGATGAGATATGATTTCTTGCTGATGTAGGGCATGCCGTCCACGTAGGCGTAGTCTGGGGGATCGAGCCGTGCCTCGCCGACGAAAGGGAGATTTCGCGAGTCAGAGGTGAAGGAGACATCCTTGCCCATGCCGACGCATTTGACGATCCCTTTGTCTCGCTTGGCGTCATCGCCTTGCTCCTTGATGTCTCCTGCGTAGAGGCACAGGCAGCTTTGGTCCACGCATTCCTTGTTGGTGGGCCACAGGATGGGTCCGCTATCGTCTTTCGTGCTGTGTGCCTTTGCGTTCTCCCATGTGGTGAGGTGGTCGAATCCGACGATGTGATAGTCTTTTCTCAGGAACAGGAACATCTGCGTGC
>JBDRLR010000031.1:0-12862 GCA_043812855.1 Nanobdellota archaeon
GATGAGTTTTGAGTTTATCTCGGCGCGTTGGGTTCGCCAATTGCGGCTGCGGACGTGGCCGCCAAACAGTCGTTTGACTGCGCCGATTAAGGCTTCGACTATGCTTCGTTGCCAGTACAGTTCGTAGTCGAAGCAGTCACGCAGGATTTTGCGGTGCCGGCCTCGCCGGCACCCTTTTCTCGTCGGTGCAATGCTCCACACTCCATGCTGGTCGAACCATTCATGGATCCATTCTGCGTCGAAACCTTTGTCCATGAGCACGCCGCCTGGTTTGGTGGCGGCGTGCGCGAAAAGGTAGGGAATATCGCATTTCTCACCGCGTGGCCGGGCACGAACACGCCACGAGAGGAACTTTCGGCGGTCTACGTCGATCATGACGACCTGCTGTATCGGTCGCGCAGTCTGACCGCCTAGGATGTGGCGATAATAGTGCTGGCTCGGATTGCTCCGCGCCAGCGTGGTGCCGTCGATAGCCGCCCACCGGCACGGCTCGTCGCCCGCACTGGCACGCCCAAGCGCGTGCCAGGCCCATGCGGGCCATTTAGCAATGGCCTTCTGCCAGCACGTAAAGTGCATGTCAAGTCCATAGAAATCACGCATGAACCTGGCCGCTCGCGGCCAGCTAGGAGCATGCACCGTATAGACGAGATGGCACAGATAAATCTGCCATGTCGGATGCCATTTGCGGCCATATCTGTTGAAGTACCTCGGCAGGCGGGCCTGCCGCACCAAACACTTAGCTTTTTTAATCAGTGGTTCTTGCTTTGTCATCGGCGAATCACCTCGAATGATTCGCTAACCCGTAGGTAGCTCCCTAACCGGAGCCCTACGGGTTTATACCATTTGCTAAAGAGCCTTTCTATCCAGAACGTTTATAAAAGTACCGTGATTCGCACGCCGTAGGTGATACGTATGGAAGAGAAGAAGGAGATGAGCATGCGCGAACCCCTCTCGAAGTTCGTCAAGCTTCGCTGTCCCAAGTGCAAGAATGAGCAGATTACCTTCGGCAAGGCCGCGACCAACGTGAATTGCCTGGTGTGCGGAAAGTCATTGGCTGAGTGTACGGGTGGCAAGTCGAAGATCAAGGCGAGGATTCTTGAGGTCCTTGACTGAGGTTGTGCATGCTGTATTTGAAGCAAGAGTTCCCTGAGGAGGATGAGCTGGTCCTGTGCACGGTCACGAATGTGCAGTATCATTCAGTCTTCGTCAAGCTTGACGAGTATGACAAGCAGGGCATGATCCACATCTCAGAAGTGAGTCCTGGCCGCATCCGTAACATCCGTGATTTCGTCGTCGAGGGCAAGAAGGTCGTCTGTAAGGTGCTTCGCATCAACACGGAGCGTGGTCACATCGATCTTTCGCTGCGTCGGGTCACGGAGTCGCAGCGCCGCCAGAAGACTGCGTCGATCAAGCAGGAGATCAAGGCGGAGAAGATCCTGCAGAGCTACGTCGAGCAGCATAAGGTGAAGCTTGAGGACATCTACAAGGCGGTGTCCGAGCCTCTCTTTGAGCATTATGAGTATCTCTTCCAGGCTTTTGAGGATGTCGTCGAGAACAACGTCGATCTTGGCAAGCTTGGCGTTGACAAGGCGGTAGCGAAGCAGCTCATGGACTTGATCCGTGAGAAGATCAAGCCGCGTCAGGTCCTCGTCAAGGGCAATCTGCACCTTCAATCCTATGAGGGTGATGGTGTCGACACGATAAAGGCGGCCTTGCTTGCGGGCCTGAAGGTCTCGCCGTCGGTCAGCATCAAGTATCTTGGTGCGGCGGTGTTCTATGTTGAAGTGACGGCCAAGGAGTATAAGGAAGCCGAGCAGGTGCTCAAGGATGTGGTGGACGCAGTCAAGGGCGGTCTTGATCAGCATGGTGGCGTCTGTACGTTCGAGCGGCTCGAGAAGTAGGTGGTTGGTGTGAAGATCCTCAAGTGTCCATCGTGCGCAAGTTATGGTTTCTCGGAGAGTTGCCCGTGTGGCGGCAAGCGCGGCGGTGTCAAGCCTCCAAAGTACAGTCCTGAGGACAAGTATGGCAAGTATCGCCGTATGGTCAAGCGTGATCGGTGAGTGTCTCGAGAGGCAGGTGCCTGCCTTCAGGCGAGACACAATCAAGATGTGAATGGTGCGCGTAGCGGGGGGGTCGCCCCCTTCGGGGACGCAGCGCATGTGCACCTGTCGTGGTGTGTCGAGAGGCAGGCGCCTGCACGTGTTTCGTTCTCCTTGGATTAAACATTTAAATCGTAGTCGTATCCGATGAGTATGGTCTGGACCGTGACAAGAGTCAAGCAGGTCAATGCCAAGGACGTCATCTGCGTCGAGGGCTTGCCTGGTATCGGTAACGTGGGTAAGATTGCCGTCGACATCATCATCGATGAGCTCAAGCCGGTGAAGGTGGCGAGCTTCTTCTCCAACTCCTTGCCGAATTCTGTCTTCGTCAATGAGAGGGGTCTCGTCGACTTGCCCGCGATCGAGATGTATCACAAGCGCATAGCGAAGAAGGACTTCTTCTTCCTCTCAGGCGATGTGCAGCCGGTCGATGAGGAGGCGTCCTACGAGCTCACTGACGCTCTGCTCGATTTTCTGGTCTCCTACTCATGCAGGGAGATCGTCACCTTGGGCGGCATCGGCCTTTCTGAGGTGCCAAGTGATCCTAAGGTCTTCTGTACGGGAAACAATCTCGGCTTGGTCAGGTCGTTTCGCGAGCATGGTGCGCGCACCAATGTGTATGGTGTCGTGGGTCCCATCATAGGTCTGTCAGGTCTTCTCCTCGGTCTTGGGAAGCGTCGTCGGATTCCCGCGGCAGGCTTGCTGTGCGAGACGTATGGGCATCCGCTCTATATCGGTCTGTCGGGTGCGCACAGGCTGCTTCAGATACTCAATAGCAAGTATGGGTTCCGTGTCCCCCTCGCTGATCTCGAGACGGAGATGGCGCAGATGCTCGAGTTGGACCAGAAGTCAGGTGGGACGTCGAAGATTTCCAAGAAGTTGCTCAAGTACAAGGACATCAACTACATCGGCTGACTCTTTTCTTTATTGTGTGGTGGTGGCGTGAGTTTAAATAGTGGTGCGTGCCTGTCCTGACCATGGGGCGTGCGGGTCAGGTGAGTATGGAGTACTTGATGGTCGTCGCTATCGCGGCGATGCTCATCATCCCTCTGATCGGCATATTCTTTCAGGCGTCCAGTGACCTTGATCAGTCTATCCAGTCGAGCCAGGCGGACCGCGTCGCCAATGAGATCGTGGACGCCGCGGACGAGGTGTATTATCTTGGTCCGCCTGCGAAGAAGACACTCAAGGTCTATCTGCCGGACAGCGTCAAGAGCTTGACGATCGGCGTCAACTACCTGCAGATCGACGTGCATGGTGCCGTCGGAGCTCCGCGCTTCTCTGCTGGGAATCTGTCGGGCTCCATCCAGCCGACAGGAGGTCTGCACGTCATCGCGGTGTACGCCACGACGGATGGGGTGTTGATATCTGAAAATGGGTAGGGGTCAGGTGTCTTTGGAGTTCTTGATGCTCGTGTCTATGGGCTTGCTCTTCCTCGTCGTCTTTTCGCTCGTCTTCTCGGACTTGTTGGTGCGCAAGACGGATGCCGCAAGGGAGGAGTTGTTCCTGGATTTCGGCCAGGCGATCCAGACTGAGCTCATCATGGCCGCCTCGGTCAATTCAGGGTATCAGCGCACATTCAGGGTCCCTGATGGCTCCTTGAGCGCGCAGCTCGACGATTTTGTGTACACGTTGACTTCGTTTTCGGATAGGATCGAGATTTCGTATTCGTCCAAGACGATCTATCTGCCGATTCCCCCCATAGTGGGTTCCTTGCAGGTTGGGGAGAATACTGTGCGCAATGTGGATGGGGTGTTGTATGTCAACACGTAAGCGGGGTCAGGTGTGGTCGCTTGATTTCATCGTGGCGCTGCTCATCTTCTTGGCTGCGGGCATGATCGCCGTCAAATTGATGGTGAACATGTTCTCCAATACCCAGTACGACCTCGCAAGGTCCGACGCCAATGGCATCGGGTCTATGCTGATCGGTCCTGGCTTTCCTGAGGACTGGACGAATGATACGGTCGTTGAGGTGGGCGTGACGACGGATGGGAATCTGAATATCACCAAGTTGCGTCGGCTCGCCAGGATGGATGATCGTCGCGCGGCGACCCTTCTGTTGACTCCCTATGACTTCTACATTCGTGTCCTCAATAGGGAAGGGGATTCGATGTATCTGTGGAAGAGGTGCGGTATCGGCGATGATGGTGTCGTCGGCAATGGTTCGATCTACTACACGAGTGTGGCGTACTATTTCACGGATGTGGCCAACAGTCATTTCATGCTCCAGCCTCTCGTGGGAAACTTTTCCGTGGACCCGTATGATGACACGTCTGCCGCGGGGGATATCAGGTATGGTATCGTCCTCAACGGCAGCATCGACACATTGCTGGACAATCTGGATCGCTATCATACCCTTGTCATGGAGGATCCTTCTTTCGTCAATCGTCCTGCCGTGAACTATTCGACGCAGCAGGTCAACAGGCGGATAGCTGATTGGGTGGCTAAGGGGAATGTGCTGTATCTGACGGGGCGCGTCAACATGACTGCGTTCGCGGGCGGGGACTTCCCGATGGACAGTTCCATAGGTAAGGCGAACGTCACATTCGAGGAGGAGTCGCTGTCTTTCGACGTGGATGACGAGATCATGTTCAACGGCAAGTTCGCCGTGTTCGAGGATGGCGCCTCGTCATTCGTCCAGCTGGCTAATTACTCTGATGGGTTCATCGCGATGGCGACGTGGGAGTTCGGAGGCGGAAGGGTCTTCTATTTCGCGGACAGCAAGGCGACGTACGAGACCGTGACTGACCTCTCGGATCAGATTATCGAGTCGGTGCGGTGGCATGCCTTGGGCTGGTGCACGGACGTGGATATGGGTGAGTATGACGATCTTGCCAAGGTCGCTCGTTTCGTGGCGTTCGACGCGCAGGTCTACACTTTGGAGGTGGACGTGTGGGTGTGAGCAAGGGGTTCTATTTCAGCGTGGATGCGCTTCTCGCCGCGATGCTTCTGCTCGGCTCGCTCATCTTGATCAATCGCACCTTCGTGTCGGACACGTCCACCAATCAGATCGAGGTGTTCTCGCGTGACATGCTCAACGCCCTCAACGATATCCGCATCGATGAGGTGGATGATCCTTGGGTGCGCTCTGAGATCGAGAGCGGAAACATAACTGATCTGAACAATTCTGTGCTGTTCCAGATCGGTCTGTACTGGGCGACGAACGAGACGGAGAAGGCGCGCAATCTCTCGCGTATCATGGTTGAGGACATCTTGCCGCCCGGCCACGGCATCAATGTCACGGTGGGCAACGATACGGTGTATGTGGTCGACACGTCGCGTCGGCTGGATCTGGCTCACGCCGAGCGCATGATCACTGGGATCGCCAAGGGGAATCCGCTCAAGGGTTCCACGTCGGTGGCGTACCTGCGCAGGGTGCGCGACAAGCGTACGGCGTCCTATGCCTTCTTCGGGGGGTATGTCGGTCAGGGGAACATCACGGTCTTCATCGATGATATGCCTGCCGATGTGACCAGCGATGATGTTACCGATATCATGCTTGAGCTGGATGTGCCGCAGGAGTTCGAGTTCTACATCAACGGAGCCCACTGTGATGACTTCACTCCGTCGACGTCAGGGCTCGAGGCGGAGCGTTTCAATGCGACGCATTGCAACGCCTCGATCACGACAGGATACAATGAGTTCGTCGTCGTCTTCGATGATGATCTCAACGAGTCGTACATTGCGGGGGGTTTCCTTCGTATCAGGTACATCACTGATGAGTTCCAGCACAATGTGAGCTATGGGCTCAAGAGATATTACTTCCCTGGTGTGGACGGTGTTGTGAATCTGTATGATGCATTCTACATTCCTGGCAATCTCACGAACCTGTCCGCGCACATCATCTACAAGAGCACGGAGACGTCGTATCTGACGGTAGGCAATCGGGAGGTGTGGAGCGGCAATAGCTCTGGTGCCGTCGATACGATCGATCTCGATGACTCCTGGTTCCAGAACAATGTGTCTCTCAACTATGAGTTCATCAGCAACACGACGGTTCCGGTGCGTTTCGCGGCCTTCAATCGCTCGTATGAGACGATCACTGGCGGCGATGCGGACATCGTCATCATCACTGATTTCTCGGGCAGCATGAAGAAGGCGATCAATAACATTACTTGGCTGGGTCATGAGTCGTCAAATTGTGCCGAGATATTCACGTATACTGATGCCAGGCGCACGGATCTCGCGACGTGTCTTGATCAGGTGGCGGTCGGCATCTTGCTCAACGGCACGGGCACCAAGGTGTGGCATGTGGAGATGCATGACAATGCCATCACGACCTATGATGTCGGCGTTGATCCCACTGACCTTGCGGATAGCCTGGCGGCCATATCTAATTTCGGCCCTCAAGGCAAGGGCAAGACTTGTCTGGGCTGCGCTCTCAATGCGGCCTATAACGTTTTCTCGACGTATAGTGGTGCCTCGCGTCAGAAATTCGTCCTCTTCATGACTGATGGCGTCCCGACGCACTGCGCCAAGGATGATCCTGTGGGGTGCCATGGCACGTCGACGCAGTATGCGACTTCTGAGGTCTGTGGGGGCTTCTGCGATGTGTCGGGGACGTGTATCGCGGCCGATACGGAAGGGTGCAACGATGGTCTGTGCGATGATGCGGTCGAGCAGACCCTGTTCAGCGCGCATCGTCTCTATGATGATCTTGACGTCAAGATCTACTCCGTCGCCTTCGGTGACGTCGATCAGTGCACGACCGCGCAGGCGCTGATGTTCGATGTGGCTGATTACAGCAACGGGTCCTTCTTCGCGTCGCAGAACACGACGGAATTGAAGATCATCTATGAGAACATCTCGTATCAGATCCTCGCCCAGGTCAATATGTCGTCGCAGACGGTCGTGTCCAAGGGGACGTTGGCGCCCTCGATGATCGATGAGGCGTCCTATCTTGAGTTCAGCTACACGCCCTATGATCCTGAGCCGCTTCCGAATCAGATATCTGTCGTCTTCGAGACGGACAAGTTCACGGGGAATTGTTCGGGATCCTATGAATTATACCAAGGCGTCACGCCTTACGACGTGCGGTTGACGTCATATTCTGGTCCGCATTGGACCGACTACGCAGCCTCGAACGGTGAGGCCATCTTCAATCTGTCTGACTTCATCCTGCCGTACGGTCGGCTGGGCGATCCGTATCAGGTGCACATCCCTACGGACACCTTGCAGGTCGGCATGAACAGCATCGTCTTCACCACAGGCGATGATCCTGTGAACGATACGGAGTGCTCGCTGAACAACTCCATAGTCTATACGGGGTTCTTCAATTCGACCACGTCGCGCAGCGTGGTGGTCGAGTCCACGGAGGGTTGTGTGTGGACGATAGAGTTCGAGGATGGTTCATCGGCGAACCTGAGCATCCCTGTGACTCCTCAGTCGACGAAGAACTGCAGCTACACGAGCTCGTCGATCTCATACGATGTCAGTGACGCGTATGATGTGTCGGTCTTCGGCATATTGCAGTCGCTCGACTTCGACGATGACGGCAGGGTGCTCTTGAACCTGGACGAGAATGATCTTGAGATCGTCGTCAACCTCGTCTCTCAGGTTCCGTATCTGTGGGGTCCGACGCTGGTGCAGGTGGATGTATGGCGATAGAGGCGGCCCGCAGGGGCATGGTGTTCACATTGATCGCGCTTCTCTCGGTCGTCATCATCATGGTGATTGCGGCGTCGGTGACTCGTTACTCTTTCGCCGCGCGTTATGAGTCGATCGAGAGCCGTGTGCGTTCCATGGATGACTTCATCGACAGTTTCCATGCGGACGCGCAGCGCGCCATGTACATCGCGGGGTTCCGCAGCTTCATCGCCATGGAGGATTATGTCTCGGAGAACGCGGTGTATCTCAATGATTCTTCGTATTACTTCAGGCAGCTCTTCTACAATGGCACCATCGCGGGTGAGGAGTTCGACATCCTCAATGATTCCACGTTCTATCTGTACCAGACCCGCGTGGCGGACATCGCGCGGACCTTGGACATCGATTTCAGCTCTTCGGTGAACAGCATCAGGATGTATCAGGACGATCCTTGGAAGGTGATTGTGGAGGTGGACATCTTCGTGAACATCTCTGATCGTCGGGGTCTTGCTGCGTGGCAGTACAATACGACGCTTGTCGGCGTGATTCCCATAGATGGTCTGCGTGATCCCCTCTAAGTTGTGGAGACATTGGGCAAGCTTCCTGTCGCGGTGCATCAGACCAATATCACGACCTTTGTCAATGATACGGGCGACAAGAACGATACGTCAGGTCTGCAGTACCATCTCAATAGTTCATTGTACATCCCGAGCCGGAGCGCGCCGTCCTTCATCCAGCGGTTCGAGGGCGACTTGACGCCGTCGCCGGCGGGTATCGAGAGCCTGGTGAACTTGCAGGTCCTCGCGGATCAGGGCGTGCCGATTGACAACAACCGGAGCGTCGTGGATTACCTGTATTTCGGCCTCAATGACACGGCGAACTATTGCGATATCCAGAATATGGAGTTTCCGCCTGAGTACTGGTTCATTTTGGACAAGGCGCATTCGGATGTCTATCAGGTGAATGACACCTTGGAGCATGATGATTGCTGATGATACGCAACGAGTCCAAGGGTGTGGTGCTGGCGGAGAGGCACCGTGTGTGCGCGTCGGTGTGGAGCAAGTCCAAGGGCTTGATGTGGTCGAGAAGGGACGCCGACCTCGGCTTGGTCTTTCTCTTCCGACGACCGAGGCGTATCGGCATCCATATGTGGTTCGTCTTCTATGCGATCGATGTCGCTTTTCTCGATGCGCAGGGTGTCGTCATCGAGGTGTGTGAGGATTTCAGGCCCTTTGCGGCGTACACATCAAGGAAGGAGGCCTCGGCATTCATAGAGCTCGTCGCGGGCACTCTGCGACGTACTGCCACAGCGGTCGGTGATCGCATTGTGTGGTCGTGAGGTCTGTCTGCGGCGGCATAAAGTATATAAATCCCTGATAGGGCAAGGGAGGGAAAAGAGGGTGAGATGGCCAAGAGCATAGAGACTGGTGTGGACAAGCTTGTTGAGCTTGTCAACAAGCATAAGCGCATCTCTGTTGAGCGCGCCGCGAAAGAGCTTGGCGTATCGACCGTCATCGTGCAGGAGTGGGCTGATTTTCTTGAGGAGGAGGAGATCGTCGGCACTGAGTATTCTCTCTCGAAGGTGTATCTGACTGAGCGTAAGGCGACGAAGAAGGATATCGAGAAGAAGTCCAAGGAGTACGGGTCCAAGCGCGATGCCTTTGTGCGTAAGGTAGAGACTGCGATGAGTACCCTTGACACGGAGACGGCTTCGTTCGAGGACTTCCGAAAGCAGTTCGCCAAGCTCAAGGGGGATATGGGTGGGGAGATGGACGAGATCCAGAAGAAGCTTGAGGAGATCCGTCATTTCGAGAAGCTCAAGCAGAACATGGATTCGGACATCGCGCGTCAGCGTGAGGAGTTCACCAGGATTCTGCAGAATGCCAGTGAGCAGATCAAGTCTGAGCAGGACAAGTATGAGCACATCATCGAGGAGATGCATGCGGAGAAGGTGCAGCTCAAGAAGGATGAGGAGTTCCTGCATCAGCTCGAGGAGCAGGAGGGTAAGATCTCGGAGCGCGTGGCCGCTCTTTCCAAGGCGTTGCAGCTCATCGATCAGAAGGCGAATGAGCAGAAGGATATCGTGCAGAAGACGGAGCGTCGTCTTGAGGGGCTCGACAAGCTTTCTGAGAAGATCGAGGCGGAGATCGTGGAGAAGAAGAATGATATCATCTCTCCGCTGATCGAGATGTCTGAGCAGCACAAGAAGAAGATAATCAAGGTGCAGGACGAGATCCTTGAGAAGATCCGTGAGCGCAAGGGGGATATCGAGACGTTCTCTAAGGAGGGTAGGCAGGTCGCGGAGCGGTTCGCTGACTTCTTCGATAAGAAGTCTGAGGTCGACAAGCTCTTCGGGGAGGTCGAGAATGACAAGGAGGGTATCAAGCAGGGTATGGATGATCTGCTTGAGCGTGCCAGGGCATTCAATCTGGCGGCAACTTCCGCTGAGTTCAAGCGTCAGGCCGCTGAGATGGGCAAGTCGTATGATGAGCTGGTCCATCGTAAGGAGAAGATGCATACGAATCTGCACAAGCTGACTGCACTCATCAAGGGGAAGTAGCATTCTTTGTGGTCTTCAGAGGTTGTGTCCTTGCTCTTCGCGCTGATGAGGTTCCTGCCCTTACGGGCGAGCGCAAGATATTGATGGAGCGGGCTGACGAGGGGGTCGCCCCAGCCGGGGAGATGTCAGCCGACTATCGCGCAAGAGCGGTGCTCGCGGTGCAGGAACCGAGCGAAAGCAGGGGTTTTTCTGTCTGCTGAAAACCAATACTTTTATATAATGCCCATCGCATAGGACGTCATAAAGGGGTGAGTGCATGGTCGACGAAGAGGAGTCGCAAGACAAGTCTCAGGGCCGGACGGTCCTGGACACGTATGAGTACAAGTCGAATGATATTCCTATTGTGGTGACGATCGCAAGGGTGCCTGGCGAGTTCGTCCCTATCTATGAGGTCGCCATCTCGAGCATCTCGCGCACGACGGAGTTCATCCTTGAGAAGATCCGCCAGGAGCTCATCCGCAACGTCAGCCTCGGGCTTGTCGACATCACGGATGAGAAGAAGACGACGATGGTCGAGGACAAGTTCAAGGAGACCATCTCAGTTCTCGTCCAGAAGTATTTTCCTGACGTGGATGATGAGACCAAGGGTTTCCTGACGAGCTACTTGATCGCCAAGAGTCTGGGCCTTGGCAACATGGAGCTTCTGATGTCTGATCAGAAGCTTGAGGAGATCGTCGTCAATGAGGCGGCGGCGCCGGTGTGGGTGTATCATAAGGATCATGGCTGGCTCAAGACGAACATCTTCCTGCGTAGTGAGGATCAGATCCGCCACTACGCTTCAATCATCGGAAGGAGGGTAGGCAGGCAGATCACGGTGCTTGAGCCTCTGCTGGATGCCCACCTTGAGGAGGGTGATCGCGTCAATGCGACCTTGATGCCGATCTCGACGGCGGGGAACACCATAACCCTGCGTAAGTTCTCTCGTGATCCCTGGACGATCACCAAGTTCATCAAGTCCAAGACGATGTCGCTCGAGGCCGCCGCTTTGATCTGGCTCGCGATCGAGTTTGAGCTTTCCGCCATCATCGCGGGGGGTACGGCTTCAGGGAAGACGTCTGCCTTGAACGTGGTCGCGGACTTCTTTCCGCCGAATCAGCGTATCATCAGTATTGAGGATACGCGTGAGATCCGTCTGCCGAAGTTCTTGCATTGGGTGCCGATGAATACGAGGCAGCCCAACGCGGAAGGCAGAGGTGAGATCAGCATGCAGGATCTGCTGGTCAACTCCTTGCGTATGCGTCCCGACCGCATTCTGGTGGGTGAGGTGCGTCGTAAGCGTGAGGCGGAGACCCTCTTCGAGGCGATTCACACAGGTCATAGTGTCTATGCGACGTTCCACGCGAACAATGCGCAGGAGACCGTTGATCGTCTCACCAACGCCCCGATCGATGTCCCTCCGCTGATGTTGCCTGCGATCAGCCTGATCATCGTGCAGTTCCGCAATCGCCGAACGGGCACGCGTCGGACGTTTCAGATCGCGGAGATATTGCCTGATGCCAAGCCGAATGTGCTGATGCAGTATGACTACAAGCGTGATGAGCTTGTGTGGGTGGGCAAGTCCAAGTCGTTGTTCGATACCTTGACGTTGTATACGGGTATGTCGCGGCCGCAGATCGCCGCGGATATCAAGGAGAAGGAGAAGGCTTTGCAGTACATGGTGGACTTGGAGATACTGGACGTGGACGCGGTGGGCCGTGTCATGGCGGAGTATTATACTGACCGTAAGAACCTGATGAAGTGGGTGGTGAAGAAGAAGAAATTCTTCTGATGAGCATGCTGATCTACAAGAATTTGGCGCGTCGGATCCCTGGCCTAGCTCTTCGGCTGCGTCAGGCGCGTATCGCTGATGCTCCTGCCTTCTTCGTGCAGAAGAGTTTCATGTCTGCCGCGATGGTGACGGTCGCCTTGGTCTTCATTGCCTTCGGGTTCGTCAAGTCGTGGAAGGTCGTCTTGGCCATCCCCTTCCTCTTTCCGATCCTCTTCATGTACTTCATCAGGTACATCGATACGCGTATCGCGCGTTTCCGCTCTGATGTGAGCCGTGAGGTCGTCTTCGCGGGCCGATTCTTGATCATCGAGCTGGAGTCTGGGGTGCCGATGTATAATGCGTTCCAGAATATCGCGCGCAACTATAGGCATCTGGGCAGGTACTTCGCCGAGGTGGTGGAGATGGTGGATTTCGGCACGTCGATGGAGGATGCCATCAATTCGGTCATCGCATCGTCGCCGAGCCCGGAGCTGCGTCGCATGCTGTGGCAGGTGCTCAATTCGCAGAGGACGGGGGCCAACATCACAGTCTCGCTCAATAGGGTGATCGATCAGTTCGTGCGTGAGCAGGAGATTCTGGTCAAGGAGTATGGGCGTAAGCTCAATCCGCTTGCCATGTTCTACATGATGGCTGCCATCATCATCCCGAGCCTTGGCGTGGTGATGTTGATCGTGGTGGCGACCTTTGTGAATGTGAACTTGACCTTGCCGATCCTGCTGAGCATCACGGGTGCCATCGCGGTGGTGCAGTTCATCTTCCTCGGGATCATCAAGTCGTCGAGGCCGGCGGTGGACATGTGAAGTTCACAAAGGGCAAGAAGGTCGCGCCTTCTCTCGAGAAGCTTGCCGA
>JBDRLR010000032.1:0-13236 GCA_043812855.1 Nanobdellota archaeon
CTCCTCAATATCGCCGAAGTAATCACCACCGTCGGTAAAGACACGCATATCGTACGTCTCCTTCATCCTCTTCATCTTGAGCATAGCATACCACCTTCAGATTTTTCGTACGTCAAAACAACACACAGCGATATATAAAGGTATCTATTTCGAGGACAAACTTGATGGCGACCAAGCACGACAGGAAATCCACAACCCGACGCCAAACGAAAACTATATAAACAAAGGTCCTTCAGTTTCATCTACACTTTTAAAAAGAGGTGCGTGGCAATGGCATTTGAAGTTCTCTCAGAAGGAGGGGTCCGGGTCATCCTGGCAGTCATCATAGGAACGCTTGCAGCGATAGTATACAGTCTAAGGATTCTGGTGCTTCTTGAGCGCAGAATCGCAAGGATGGACGCGAATATCCAACGAATCACGCTACGCGTGGCCCAAGAAGAGATGCGGATCGAGAAAGAAGAGATGAAGATCGAAAGCATGCTCAGGCCGAAAAAGAAGTCCAAGAAGTGATTGCTTGATCCGTCAGGTCGTGCTTGACCACAAATGGTTCTATCACTACCGAGTCCACAGCCGTAAGGCAGAGGATCTGTGCCCTGGAGACTTCGGACCGCTGCGGCACTACCTGGACGAGATGCTCCAGACATGTCCATCTGAACCGTTTCTGACCGGACCCCGATCCAGCGCCCTTCGGATCCTCTGCGGCGTGACGCCCACCTTAATCAAGAACCACCCCATCATAGATCTCTGCGCGCACGGAATCCAGACCAACACCAACCACAAATCCAACCATACCAAAGTGCAGCTCTTTATGCTCCACCACGACACCCAAACCATCGCCGTGGAAGCGCCACTTTGGATGGACAGCGAAGAACTCAAAGAAGCACCAGCCTCATGGATGCGCGCCTACTCGGCACAAGGACCCCTCTCAGGACACATCGACGTCCTACGCATCGAAGACGGACTCATCTGGATATGGGACTACAAACCCAACGCGCGACGGGAGAAGTACGCCACCACGCAGACGCTTGCCTACGCGCTCATGCTCAGCCATCGGACCGGAATAGCATTGGAACATTTCCGCTGCGGCTACTTCGATGCTGAGCACTGCTACATCTTCGACCCTAGCGACGCAATCAGACCCAACTAGGATCAAGAGTCCTGCACGCGACCATGCCTGCTCGGAGTTGAACACCTGAGTACTCATCTCCCTCCAAGAGACCATGAAACAGCCTCTGGGCCCTCAAGTACTGGTGTCTCGGCAACACCAAGACATAGCCCATCTCAGATGAATGCGCGACGAGCTCGCGCAGACCGACATCCTTGAACAATCCCTCTCTAGTCCCCTCATTCTCCACCACGTAGACTTTCCTATGCCTCCACTCACGCACTAGGCTGTGCACATGCTCAGAGAACGCAATCTCATCGAGGGTAAGGCGCCCCGGACCCGAACGAACGCCTGCATCAGCATACAATCTTACGCAGTCAACATAGACATCGCCGCAGGTCGAGGAAGTAGCCATAGCAACACGTTTGCACAACATCATTAAAAAAGCATCCTCTCCCAATGTGTCACGACGGAAGGCATACGACCAAAAAAAGGCTACGCAGACACCATCTCCTCAAAGGAGAGCCCCTTCAGACGAGCCCCTTCAAGGCTTATACCTCCCGCGGCCTGCGTCACCGAGAGGTCCTCAGGCGAGACGAAAAGCCAAGGCTGCGGCCCGAACTTGATGGCAAGCCAAGCCTCACAGCCGAACTTGGCCGAGAAGAGCAACAAGTCATCGACCTCCTGCTTCGAGAAGTACTTCCGAGTAGCCTTGACCGACTTGACCTCGATGGCAATCTTTCGCAGATTGTTACCTGCGATGATGTCCGGCGTCGGATACCGCGCCGAACCTGAACCCGCCGCCCGGAACGCGGCCCAACCCGCACCCCAGAACTTATGGATGAGGTCACGCTCCGCATCCGTACCCTTCTTCTTCGTGTTCATGAGCATCGCAGCGGAGACGTATTTGAAATACCTATCGGAATCCTGCCCGAAGAAACGTGAGAGCAGGCGCAATCCATCTAGACCCTGGCTCAGATCCTAACCTTCAATAAGTCATGGGCGCACACCGATTCAGGGAAAACCGCCTGCGCCTCAGCCTCAAGGTCGGAAACACTCGCGTACCGCTGTGAGAAGTGAGTGAGAATAAGGCGCTTGACACCCGCCTGACCTGCCAACTGCGCCACCTGCGAGGCAGTCATGTGCTTGTGCGATGCTGCCTTGTCCGCGTGCCTCTCCATATACGTCGCCTCCGCGACCAGCACATCAGCACCCTTAGCGATGTCGACGATGACCGGCGTCATCTCCGTATCATACACCACACAGACCTTCTTGCCCCTGGAAACCGACGAAACGTCGTCTGGAGATATGGTCTTGCCTTTGTACTCCACCGAGTGACCACGCTGCAGCTTGCCGAGCAGGGGACCCGGCCTGACACCAAGCTTCTCCGCCTTGGACACGCTCATCTTGCGCGTATCATGCTCCACCAACGCATAGGCCAAAGACTCAGTCGTGTGCGAGAGCGGAGCGCACACCAATGAGTACCCCTTCCCCTTGAAGAAGGTCTCCACCCCCTCGGGCTCGAGCTCCTCCACCTCGATAGGCATCTTGCCTTCATGCACGACAGACTGCACCAGATGATGCATCCGCATCGACGTTCCCTTCGGACCCCAAATCCTGACCGTGTGGGACACCTGGCCGTTGCCCATCGTCTGCAGCAACCCGATAAGACCTGAGACGTGATCACCATGCCAGTGCGAAATGAGGATCTTGCGGATCTTGTTGCGGTTGAGCCCAGCGATATTCATCTGCCTCTGCGTCCCCTCCCCGCAATCGAAGAGAATGCCCTCTCCATCATACTCAAGGTATATCCCTGAGACGTTACGCTCCTTGGTAGGCACCATGCTGCTGGTGCCCAAAAAGACCATCTGCATACCCTTAGTGGACCTGTCAGGTTTATATCGTTTGTGCAGAAGGTGTGCAAAAAGCACCCGCTCCAAAGCACGTTTACGCTCGCATTCATGTGCGAAACTGATACTCTCTTCTAACCCTTGCGCAGCACAATGCATATAAATGGCCACTCGTTATGAAGGACCATGGCGAAGACGGCAAAAAAGAAGACAGGCCCAAGAAAGACAGCTCTGAAGCAAGCAGTGGAGCAGCCAAAAACGCAAGCAAGAGCGAATGTCGATGTCCACTTCAGAGGATCCCATCTCATCAGCGAAAACAGCGATGGCGCACGAGACTTATACTCCCAATCACGATACGGAATCATCGTCGACGGAGGATGCGTACAGCTCTCCATCCTCGAAGGACACTACCTGCAGGAGAAAGGAAAGATCCGCATCCTCGACGGCAGAGGCAAAGAGATAGGGATCGAAGGATTCCGCAAGAAAGCAAAACTCCTCGATCCCCTGTTCTGGACACGATACCTCGTCTTCAAAGACATGCGAGACCGCGGCTACATCATCAAGACCGCCCTGAAATTCGGGGCTGACTTCCGCGTCTACGACCGAGGAATCAAACCTGGAGAAGACCACGCCAAATGGGTCGTCTTCCCCGTCCACGAAAGTTCAGCATTGACTTGGTACGAATTCGCCGCCAAGAACCGAGTCGCCCACAGCACCAAGAAAAGGCTCATGCTCGGTATCGTCGACGACGAGAATGACGTGACGTACTACGAGATCAAATGGGTGCGACCCTGACTTCTGCGAACACAAAACCTTTTATACCTGACAATCGGACCAGAAACCCATGATCAGCCCTGAGAAGGTACTTGAATTCGTGCGTCTACGCGGCCCAGTCGTGCCGTCCACCATCAGAAAGGCGCTCGGAGCGGACACCATGATCATCGGCGCCATGCTCAGCGACCTGAAAAGCCAAGACCGCATCCACATCAGCAGCCTTAAAGTCGGCGGCTCGCCCGCATACTACACACCAGGAACCGAGGCGCGGCTTGAGACCCTCAAGAAGTACCTCAACGAAAAAGAACAACGCGCCCTCGACCTGCTCAAGGCGCAGACCGTGCTGCAGGACAGCGAACTGACACCCCTGATGCGCGTCGCGATGCGGGCCATCAAAGACTTCGCCAAATCAGTAGAAGTGACGGCCAACGGACAAAAACACCTGTTCTGGAAATGGCATCTGCTAGCCAACACAGAGGCAGAACAAGCCATACGACGCATCCTCAACCCACCCTCGCCCGTGAATGAAGAGGCACCAACCACCAAGACAACCCATACACCAATCACATCTGCATCGTCGACGCGGACCGGTCCGCAGGCGACCATCATGCCGCCCCCGCCCGCCACGACGACGACTGCACCTGTCAAGACCGCACCACCTCCTCAAGACCATCCGCCCGCGATAGAAGCGACGCCACCCCGCAAGGCGCCACCAGCACCCAAAGCGGGCACCAAAGCGCAACCGCGCAAAGAAGTGCAGGAATCCCTCGAACCAGCCAAAGAGAAGCCAGTCATCCAAACCGAATTCATGACGCGAATCGAGAAGTACTTCACAGGCAAGTCAATCAAGGTCATCGAGCGCACAGTCATCAAGAAAGACAGCGAAGTCGACTACATCATCGAGATACCCTCCCCCGTCGGGACCCTGAAGTACTACTGCAAGGCGAAATCCAAGAAGAAACCCAACGAAAACGATCTCTCCAGCGCCTACGTCGTCGGTGAGCACAAACACCTACCTGTGCTGTTCGTGACACTCGGCACACCCACAAAACGTGCCAAAGACATGCTCCAAAAAGAGCTCAATTCCATGAGGCTCGTCGAGCTGTAACACCACAACCCTTATTAATTCTCATTGATGGACCCTGTCCATGGGAAGCCCCATCACCGACCTTTTGACCGCACAGGAAGTGCGCCTCGCCGACCTGAAAGGAAAGACGCTGGCAGTCGACACGTTCAACCAGCTCTACATGTTCCTTGCCACCATACGACAGCCAGACGGCACACCGCTCAAGGACTCCCACGGAAACGTGACCAGCCACCTCTCCGGCCTCTTCAGCAGATTCACCAAGCTCATGATTGAAGGAGTCCGATTCGTCTTCATCTTCGACGGCATCGCACCGGACCTCAAAAGGACGGAACAACGCAGGCGCAGCAAGGCAAAAGAGGACGCCATGCTCAAGCTGGAAGAAGCGACGCAGAAAGAAGACGTGGAATCCATGCGCAAGTACGCCGCAAGGACCAGCCGCCTCGATCCAAGCATGATCGCCGACGCGAAACGACTCATCACTTGCCTCGGCATGTCCATCATCGAGGCGCCTTCGGAAGGAGAGGCACAGGCAAGCCAACTCGTCAAAGAAGGAACATGCTACGCAGTCATGAGCCAAGACGCCGACAGCCTGCTGTTCGGCAGCCCGCGCCTCATCAAGAACCTAACCATATCACAACGCAGACGACAGACCGGCACGGCAGCATACAGCCAGATACGACCCGCACTGATCGACCTGTCCGCGAACCTACAGACCCTAGGCATCAGCCAAGAACAACTCATCACCCTAGGCATGCTCGTCGGCACCGACTACAACTGGGGAGGCATCAAAGGCATCGGACCCAAAAAAGCGCTCAAGCTCATCAAGGATTCAAAGAACATCGAAGAGGCGTTCGAGGCCGCCGCGTGGACACAGCATTGTGATGTCGATTGGAAGGACATCATGAATCTGTTCACCCACATGCCCGTACAGTCCGACATCAAACCCTCATTCGGCAAGATCGACATCGAAGGCGTCCTGGACCTCATGGTCAGGGATCACGACTTCGACGTCGAGAGGATACGCAACACCATGTCCAAACTCACCGAGGACAAGACACGAAACCAGACAAGCCTGGACGGATTCATGCGATGAAAGCACTCATCGTCCCCCTCAAAGAAGCCGAGAAGGCACACGCGCAGATCATGAAAGCGCACGCGCTCGACAGCAGATACACCATACGCAAGGAAGGAGACCACATCGTATTCCCCATCACGACCGACCTTAAGACCCGATGGACCCTCCAAGAGAGGCAAGGGGTCAAACGAGCCAGAAAACCCACCTTCTCGCAGCTCGCCGCCAAGATCGACAAAGAGAAGAAGGCCTTTGACATCATCGGCGACATCGCCATCATCGAAGCCGATGGAACCCCCCAGGACAAGGCGTACGCCCAACTCATCTTGGATATGCACAAGAACATCAAGACCGTCCTCAAGAAGAAAGGAAGCCACGAAGGCGAATACCGGACCCAAGCCTACACCTGGGTGTGCGGAGAGAAGAAGAAGACGGCCACGCACAAAGAGAATGGCGTGACGATTAGCCTGGACGTCGAGAAGGTCTACTTCAGTCCGCGACTGTCGACCGAGCGAAAACGCATCTGCGCCCTCATCAAGAAAGGAGAGGTCGTCGTGGTCATGTTCAGCGGATGCGCACCCTACCCTGTGACCATCAGCAAGAACACAGACGCCGCCAAGGTATACGGCATCGAACTCAACCCTCACGGACACGAATGGGGTACGCACAACGTCAAGGCGAACAAGTGCCGAAACGTCGAACTCATCAACGGCGACGTCCGAGCAGAGTACAACCAATTGAAAGGGATCGCGGACAGAGTCGTCATGCCGCTGCCAAAACAAGCCCACACGTTCCTCGCCGAAGCCGTTGCGGTGTGCAAACGACACGCCACCATCCATCTCTACATCTTCGACACAGAAGCACACATAAAAGAAGCCGCGACACACGCGCTGCAAGACATCACCGCCTGCGGCGCAAAAGGAAGCCTGCTTGGCACCCACGCATGCGGACAATCAAAACCGTACGAATACCGATGGTGCGTGGACATCAGCATCAAGAAATCCTAAAAGGATATAAAGCGATGAGCCTTCTGAAGCGACGCGTGCGCAATGAACTAGTGAACACCCACTGACCTTCGGGAATGATGAACGGAAGTAACTCGTGAGTGCACGCTTCTCATCCATACACGGCCAAGACATCCACATTCGACTCACCAAGCGCATTGCGCACCTTGCGGATGGCGCCAAACACATCATCTGCCGTGATGCGCGTGCGCTCCTCACGGATGGCGAAATAGCCCGCTTCAGTACATACTGCGCGGACCTCGGCGCCCGAGAAGCCATCCATCAAGTCAAGACACTGGTCCACGTGGAAGTCCGGCGAGAACGACATGGCCCGTGCATGAATGGCGAATATGGCACGCAGACCCTTACGATCAGGCGGCGAGACATCAATGAGCCTATCCAGCCTTCCAGGACGCAGGATGGCAGGATCGAGAATGTCAAGACGATTCGTGCAGCCAACAATCTTGATGTCACCAAGACTCTTGAACCCATCGATCTCGGCGAGCAGCTGCATGAACGTCCGCTGCACCTCACGCTCACCAGAAGTGCCCATCTCGAGGCGGCGCGCCGCCAAGGCATCAAGCTCGTCAATGAATATGATGGATGGAGCGCGCTGCTTGGCAAGCTCGAAGATGTCCTTCACCAGCTTGGCACCCTCACCAATGAACTTCTGGACCAATTCAGATCCGACCACCTCGATGAAGCACGCATTCGTCGCCGCGGCCACCGCCTTGGCAAGCAATGTCTTGCCTGTCCCGGGAGGACCATGCAGAAGGACTCCCTTAGGAGGAGTTATGCCCACATCACGGAAGATCTGCGGACGGAGAAGAGGCAGCTCGACGACCTCCCTGATCTCACGCTTCTGCTCCTCAAGACCACCGATATCGTCCCAGCTCACGGTGGGCTTGTCCACAATGACATAGCGCTCCACATGAAACTTGCGAGACGCATTCACCCTATCGACAATCGTCAGATTCTTCTGCTCCACAAGCACATGATCACCAGGCAAGACATCACCTGCGCTGCTCAGCACCTCAACGAGGAACCTGTTCCCGTTGGGGACCTTGATGATGACCTTACCCTCATGGAAGTCGTGCACCTCGGCGAGCATCAGAGCGGGCGTGCGGAACCGATCCACCTCCCCTTTGAGCTGACTGACCGTCTCGCGCAGAATACGGTTCTCCTCCTCAAGGTCAACCCCCCCTGACACATAAGAATACATGTCACTGTCAGCGTCATCCTTAGAACCCATCTTGTGGTACCAGAACGGCATTACTCCTATTTAAACATTTTGGGTTCCGACGCATTTCATGCCTTACCAATGACATCACCAAGTCAGAGTAATCAGGCGCTTGGAGGATCGGGTAAGGACTTCCCGGGGAGAATCGACGAGAACATCATCCTCGATCCGGATGCCGAACCCACGATAGCGGCCAGGCTCAATCGTGATGATCATCCCCTTGCGGAGCGGCTCGCCAGACCTGCCGCCTATGCCTGGAGGCTCATGCGCATCCACTCCGAGACCATGCCCTAATCCGTGGATGAAGAACTTGGCGTCAGCACCCATCGCGCCACGCACCGCACGATCAATATCCGCCGGCACCACCCTTGGGCGGACCATGTCGATGGCATCCTGCTGGATGACCCGCAAACGCTCGTAGACCGCCCGATGCTCAGCTGACGGCCTGCCAAGGTGGACCGTCCGAGTCATGTCAGAACAGTAGCCATTGAGGCGCAGACCGAAATCCATGAGAAGAAAACCACCCCTCAAAGGACCATCCCCCTCATAATGCGGCACCGCCGCATGACGATGCGTCGCAACAATGGACTCGAACGAGAGCTCGCAATGCCAGTCGATCGCGCGGTGCCTGATGAAAAGGACGATGTCACTTTCCCTGCGAAACCCCCTCTGCGCAACGATTTCTGAGAATAGGCGGTCAGTGAGCCTGCACACCTTGCGCATGAGCCTCTGCTCGATAGGAGTCTTTATCATGCGCATACCCCACATAATCTTATCGATGTCAACGACCCTACTCCCCCTCCGCAGGGCAACGTAGAGCTTGGCAGGCAGACGATCAAGGGAAACGCCCACCGCATTGACGCCCATTTCCACCAGAATACCCCGCACATCCATCTGCGGCCATCGGACCTGCCTCGACACAATCCCCGCCACCACTGGACGCTCCAAAGGACTGTGGAGCAGGACTACATTGCCCTTGACGGGGACGATCAACACTGCACCGTGCATCTGCCGACCGACCAAGTACCTGAAATGAGAATCCTCACCTAGAAAGAGAGCGGCATCAACGCCACCACCCTTGAGCCTTGACTTGAGCCGAGCAAACACCATACGCAAACAGGGCATCAACGCTATATAAACGTTTGTAGAACATGACCGCAGACCGCTCACCGAAGCATGCGGCCATGTCCGATTCTCCTCGAGAAAACGGCGCAGCGCAACGATAGACAAATCAAAAGGTTTAAATACAACGACCGCTCCATCCATCAAAAGGCAAGGTGGTGAAAAATGCCAGAAGAAGTACGTGAAGAAGAAAAGAAATTCTCCAAACAGCTCCTCGGAAAGACCGTGGTCACAAAGACCGGACGCAGATTCGGCGACCTTGGCGACATCGTCTTCGAGACCGGCAGCGGCGAGCTCATCCATCTGGTGCTGAGCAATCCCACCACATACACCGAGAAGCTCGAACTCGAGAAGACCAAGGAAGGAGAACTCCTCATCCCATTCTCCGCAGTGATGGCTGTCGGCGACTACATCGTCGTTGCCGAAGAAGACATCATCTAGGCGCGGGATAAGCAGACAATCTCAATCCGAGCGTCGTTCCGCACTGCTCGCGTTCAAGGGTTTTCGCGGATATGGCTCACATTTCCGAGATCCCGAAAATCTCTGATTTTCGCGACGTTCCTTGATCCCGAGGTGGGTTACAGTCTACGACTGCAAGCCCACACCAACCCCTTTGCCGCCTCTCTTTACACCAGTCCTACGCTCGCCCTCATGTGCGGAACAGAGATTTTCTACTTACTCCTAGGCTCGCAAACATTATAAAACAAAGAGCGTTCTAGCTCATCATGACGAACGACTCAGCCATCTGGACAGAAAAATACAGACCCCACCAATTCTCAGACATGAAGGGACAAAAAGAGATCGTCCGCAAGGCAAAAGCGTTCGTCTCCAACAAGAATATGCCTCACCTCCTCTTCTCAGGTCCCGCGGGCATCGGCAAGACAACCCTCGCACTCATCATCGCACGCCAGCTCTTCAAAGAAACGTGGCACGCCAACCTGCTGGAGCTGAACGCATCGGACGAGCGAGGCATCGACGTGATACGGGTGAAAGTCAAAGACTTCGCACGCACCAAGTCGCTTGGCGACGTGCCGTTCAAAATCATCTACCTCGACGAATGCGACGCCCTGACCAAAGAGGCCCAACAGGCCCTGCGCCGCACCATGGAGAACTACACCACCACATGCAGGTTCATCCTCTCCTGCAACTACGCAAGCAAGATCATCGACCCCATCCAGAGCAGATGCACGGTCTTCCGCTTCAAGCCGCTGGCCGCGGACGAGATGATCGACATCATCGAACACATCATCAAGACCGAGAAGATCCACATCGACAAGGCAGCCAAAGAAGCGCTCATCGAAGTCTGCGACGGCGACGTGAGACGCATGGAGAACGTCCTGCAGAGCTGCGCCGCCGTGTCGGAGACCGTGACGGCAAAGGACATATACGCCATGGCTGGAGTCGCAGAACCCAAAGAGATCCAGCAAGCCCTGACCGCCAGCGCAAAAGGCGATTTTCCTGTCGCGAAGAAAGCGATGCTTGACGCCATGCTCAACTACGGACTGAGCGGAACGGATGTCATCAAGCAGATCCAAAAAGAGATCTGGAACCTGGACGTGAAGGACCATCAGAAACTGTCCATGACTCGCGCATGCGGTGAGACCGAATTCAGACTGGTCGAAGGATCCGACGAATTCATCCAGATCGAGGCCCTGCTCAGCTCATTCTGCCTGATCTGCACTCAACCTATTTCGTAATCCTCTTCAGTGGCGACATCACGGATGATGATCGGCTTCTCGACGAAGTTCAGATACGTGTAGTCAAGCTCCACGAGAAGGACATCCTGGAAGACCCTATTCTGAGTGGGATCACCCTTGATGATACAACTGACCTCCCTTGGCTGGCCCTGGAAGAGATTCAGCATGCCCTCACTCTTGCCCACACCGAAGACAGGACAGGAAATCAACGTCGAGCGCGCAAGATTCTGATCGTCAGCGAAACGCACCTTCACATAGACCTGATTCTGGTCGATGTTCGTGATGGAATCATCACAGCGCCTGGCGCTTCCCTGCTTGAAGAACATGCCACTGCCGACGTGCTCCACGGTGAACGTCACTTGCGTATTGGATTTTCCCTGCGGAATCTGCTTGAGCGCAGTCACATGGACTGGGGCGCCAGAATTCTGCACGACCTTGGGCTCATTGATGGAGCAGATCTTGTCATTGTACAGGTTGTCCAGCACACGATCCTTGATGCAGATCAAGGACGTGGCGCGCGTACGATAATCATAACAGATCTCGGCGCGCAGAAGGATCTCGTCCGTGCCCTCCAGGTTCGGCTTGTAGCTCATCAATTCGCCATCATTAGGAAAACTCACCATGGCGATGTCACCAGGAACCTCAGTACCGTCAGAGAGCTTGGCCGCACCCCTCATGTCCTGCGGGATCACCTGATTGACACTATCCCTGCTCAACCCGAACTGCACAGGGTCGATCCCGACAAGCGTGACGACCGCAAAGTCCCTGTTGCCCGTCACCACGACATCCTCCTCACCGACATTCTCGATCACCAAGGTGACGCCGAACGGATACTGACCATTATCGAATATCTCATCAGGAGGAGCCCCCAGCTGGAAATCCATAGCGAGACCCTCAGTCCCGCCGATGAAAGAGAGTCCACCGCCTCCACCCGGACCTGGCGTGGGCCCACACCCCACAAGGATCAATGATAACACGACCAGACATAACCCTGCAACATGCATTCGACTCATACTTCTCACCTGCCACGTTTAGTATTTAAATGTTTTGAGTAGTCACCCACGCTTGAACGTCACCCTCTTCTGGACGGTATCCGAATACCCGTAGTAAAGGGCCACGACGAGAGGCACCTGATAGGCCGACTTCTGATGGAATTGGATCGGGTACTCGCACGTGATCTGCCCCCTACCATCCTGCAGCTTGATGATCCTGCTCTCAGGGTGACACCTCACCAAGTCCTGATCACCGATGAGCCTGATGTCACCGAGGAAGACATAGTTGAGGTCCGCCTCCGTGACCCTCCCCTTCTCCCACGGATTGCACTTGTCCAAGGCGAGCGGATGATACACCATGCCTCCGCCCTTATTCTCGACATAGATGGTGAATATGACCCTGCTGCCTGCACTCTCCTGCTCGATCTTGGTTATGGCGACAGGGGCACCCTGACCCCTGGGGAATGTGACCGTCCGAGGCGTGCAGACCTTGCGCCCGATGCTGTCAGGGGCAGGATCGACACAGATCATCGGATCCGCGTACGACGTGTAGATATAGCACGACGTGAACTGGAAGATCTGCTCAGTCTGCTCAAGACCCCGCGGCCACTCCTTGACCTTACCCTCAAAATTCACGTAGTCCACCTGACCACCAGGCCACGTCTTGCGATCACCCATCAATACGCGCTGCCAACCCTTCCCCTCGTTTATGAAATTGCGATCGAACATCGCTATGTGGAGCGAGGAGATGTACATGATCGCGCGACGACCATTATTGATGTCATCATCATAGTAGTAGCCGGACACCCCAGCACCCTGACCCATCCCTTCCACCATGAACCTGCCCGTCGATGAGTCATACCTGACGTTCATCTGCAGATCGAGACCATCTATATTGAATACGTCGCCGAGGTTCACCTGCGCATCACAGACCGACTGGTCCTTGACACCCTCGCCCCCGACATAGCCACACCCATACTCTCCCCACCGGCCGAAATCGCAGTCCGCACGACCAGAGAGGATGCCACCGATGATGCTCCCCACGCCGAAATTGCACGGAATCCTAAAACCAGCGTCCTCCGGAACGATCGGCTGACCCTCCTTGTAGAGCTGGATGAAGTTCGGATCATACCCTGAAACATAGACACCCACCAATGAGTCAGCAGAACCCTTGTTCTGCAGCTCCAGATTGAAAATCAGACCATAGTCATCCGATGGGATCGGATTACGCACACTCGGCGGATAATAATAATACTTGTCACCAGTGCTGCCTGGAGATATCCGCACCTGGAC
>JBDRLR010000033.1:0-3032 GCA_043812855.1 Nanobdellota archaeon
GGATCGAACACGACGCCCACAACATCATATGCCCAGACGGATGTGTCTCTTCCACCTGAATTTGTTGGTGTTGATCCGTTGTATACTCTTCTGTACTTCCAAATGGACATCGGCACCGTCGACGCGCAGACTGTCTACCACGAGCTTGGACGCGCGCTGGGAGTACGGGGTGCCATTACGGGAAGACCATCAGTTTTTGACAGTAACGGTGAATCAACCATTGTCCCTGCCGACGTCTCCCTCATGAACCTGACGTACGACATGCACGCGTTCGACCTGAACGACGGCAGCACGGTCGAGTTCGAGTGGAAGAACCTGGAACAATAGGTCAGGCGGATTGCTTTTCTTTCGGATCTGACCCGAAAACAAGTGGACACGGCAGGATTTCCCTAGCCAAGATGCCGAAAGCTATTTAATATTAGACACTTTGATGTGAATCATGACCGACCCCGAGATCATCGGACGCCTTGACGCCATCAAGGCTGAGCTTGACGCAATCAAGAAGAAGATGGTGCATACTGACGCAATCCTGACGGACGATGACATCGCTTCGCTCAAGGTCGCCGAGAAAGAACTGAAGTACGGCAAGTCGGCACGCCTCATCTAGCATGTATCACGTTCATCTCTCATCCAAGGCAAACAAGTACATGCAGAAACTCGAACCAAAAGCGCGAGCGCACATCGAATCAGTCCTGAAGCGACTCGCGACAAATCCTGTGCCGTCTTCGTCGCGCTTCATCTTTCGCGACGAGACTGGGGATAAGGTCTTTCGCATACGTGCGGGCGATCAGCGGGCACTCTACAAGATCTTAGAACGCGACAAGATCGTGCTCGTCGCCAAGATCGACAAGAGACCGAGGGTCTATCACCGATAGCGCAGTCAAGAGACCGTTTGCGCTTGCGAATCTTATCTGCGTAGCCTCCACAGACTGACTACTTCAATCTCTTCCGTCTCTTCGGCAAGAAATTCTGATCCGACACGATACTTCGCCCGATATTCTTCTCGATATCCTCCCGAGTCCTCTTGGCGATGCTTCCGCCCTTGTCTGCTGAGTCCTTGCATGCATCAAAGCCCTGTGAGTCCTTCTCCCTCGTGATGTCCGTCGTCGCCTTCTCACCGACCATGGTGAGGATAAGCTCCCAATCAGTCATGTGGTCGCGAAGATTCTGATTCTTCCTCTGCAATCGCTTGAATTCCTTGTATTCAAGCACCGTCTTTCCGAACGTGGCCTTGCTGATCTCATTGGTGAGGATGCCAAACTCTTTCTCAGTCTTGACGTCACGGTTCTTCCATTCATCCGTCAATTCTTGCCGCACCGCGATGCCACGCAGGCGCTTGTCTATCCACTCCTTCGGATACCCTTTCATCTCGTAGTACGTCTTGATCCTGTCCTGGCCCACTTCAGGGTTCTCGATCTCCTCAATACGCTCATATCCGACTTGGGCAAGCCACTGCTTGAATGGCTCGGCCTTCTTAGAAGGGATTGACTGTATGAGTCTGAATATTTCCTTGGTGGTGCCGACATCCGTCAGCCTCATCTTGCCATCCTGCGCTCGCATCTTCAAAGCGTGACAATTTGTCACGGTTTCATTTCCTTCATCTTTGAGACGCTCCTTCAGTTTTCTCCAATATGCTGTGGCATCTATGCTCCCAGTCAACACCGCGACAATATCCACAATCGAGAAAAACCACTCCTCCTCATGCCACATACGCCTGATCTTCTTGTCCTGGAAGACGACGAGCTTGTCCTTGATTTCCATTGCTTTTCGGTGAGGACGCAGAACTATAAATATACTGCGCCTACATGACTAGTGGATCCGGCCAAGCGAACGCATATCCTTCGAACAAACTGAACATAGTGATCTTCCACCCGAAGCGTGGGCCGCTTGTCCTCCTGCACCTCAACATGAGAAGCGCATCACTCCTTGTACCGCATACTTGAGGGGTGGCCTTCAAGAGCCCATCTGATGAACGGCAGAACCGTGATCCGTTTGCCGTCCACCGTCAATTCATCGGACTGCTCAAGAGTCAGGATTGTGCCCGTATCAAGACCGAACGCGTCCATCGCTTCAAGAAGTCCCCCGATCTCCCTGTGCCTGTTCGCATCATCGAGCGCATAGCACACCTGCAGCGCCTGCACGACCTTGCTGCCGCTCTTCACGACGAAATCGCACTCGTGCTTCTGCGCGAAGTAATACGCCTCAAACCCTTTGCGCCGAAGCTCGAGGAAGACCACATTCTCAAAATTCCTTCCCTTGTTCACCGAGAATGTCAATCCGCACACCAGATGGACGGCAGGATCGACCACATAAATCTTCCGGGGGCTGGCAAGCTGCTCCTTGGCAGAGAAGGACAGCCGCAAAAGCTCGAAGAAGACATATGAATTGCCAAGATACGCAATATACTCCTTCACCGTAATCGCGTTCGAAAGCTTCAACGTCTTCTTGAGCGCATTGTACGTGATAGGCGAGGCCACATTCGTCGCCAGGATATTGACCAGCTCCCGCAGCGTCTTCTCCTTGCGGATGGCATAGCGCACGATGATGTCCCGATACAAGATGTTCTCAACGAGGGTCTTGACATAGTGAGAATCATCAACCATCAAGTACTCCGGCAAGCCACCGGACTTGAGGTAATATTGAAACTGCTTGAGCAGCCCGGTCTTCCTATCGATGTCGTACCAGTCACCAGGCGATATGTCGATTCTCTTGAATGCCAGGTATTCCGACCACGAGAATGGATACACCTCGAAAGACTTGTACCTGCCCGTCAACCGGGTGCCCAATTCCTTGCTCAGCAGCGACGCATTGGAACCGGTGATCACCACCTTCTTCCCCTCGTCCTGCAGCCGTCGCACAAACGACTCGAATCTGTCCACGTTCTGGATCTCATCAAAGAAATACGTGCGCGTCGTGCCGTAGGTCTCCACGAGCACCTCATTGAGCATCTCAAAATCCTTCGCCTGAAAATCGAGCAGACGCTCGTCCTCGAAATTCACGTAGGCCCATTGCGACACCGCGGCCATTATCTG
>JBDRLR010000034.1:0-6345 GCA_043812855.1 Nanobdellota archaeon
TGCGGCATGGACCTTTCCAATGTCACGTTCGTGTGGGCAAGCGACCTGGTCAAGGACGACGCATACTGGAAGATCGTCATGAACGTCGCGCGCGAGAACACCGTCAAACGCATCGTACGATGCAGCCAGATCATGGGACGCAGCGAAAGCGACGCGCTCAGCGCTGCCCAGATCCTCTATCCCTGCATGCAATGCGCGGACATCTTCTACCTGAAAGCAGACGTCACGCAGCTCGGAATGGACCAGCGCAAGGTCAACGTGCTGGCACGCGAAGTAGCGCCGAAACTAGGATACCCAAAACCGATCATAGTCAGCCACCACATGCTCATGGGCCTTGCCGAGCCGCCCAAAGATGTCACTGACGGCGTCCAGCGCGCGGTCGCCATGAAGATGTCGAAGAGCAATCCCGACTCAGCAATCTTCATGACGGACACCAAAGAAGAAGTGGATCGCAAGATCAAGAAAGCCTACGGCCCGCCCAAGGAGGTCAAGGAGAACCCTCTGCTTGAGTACTGCAAATACATCATCTTCGAGAAGAAGGACGCGATGGTCATCAAGCGCCCCGAGAAATTCGGAGGCGACCTCACGTTCTCAGACTACGCGTCGCTCGAGTCCGCCTACGAGAAGGGAGATCTGCACCCCGCCGACCTCAAACCAACCATCGCAGGATACCTCAACGAACTGCTGCAGCCGGTGCGCGACCACTTCGCAAATGACAAGGGCGCAAAGAAGATCCTCGAGCAGGTCGAATCATTCTCCGTGACACGCTAACCAAGCATGCGCACGAGCATGGCGATGAAGATGACGATCAAAATCAGAAGAAGGATCGAAAGCTGAATCACCGCAGGGCTGACCTTCCTCATTCTCTGTCCGTGAAGCCGCGGATGACCGCTTCCATGCTGAGCAGATCCTCCTTTCCCGACTCCATGTCGCGCAACTTGAACTTGCCCACCTCGAGCTCATCCGGGCCGATGAACAGGACAAAAGGGATGCCTTTCGCGCTTGCATACTGCAGATTCTTGGATACGCTCTTGCCCGCAAGATCAATCTCCGCCCGGATCCCGTCCGCGCGCAGAAGCTCAGCAGTCTGCACGGCATGCCTGATGAGGTCGTCGTCCTTGGAGACGGGAATGATGTAGATCTGCGTTGGCGTGCGCTTCTTCTGCGAAGCAAGCAGGATGCTGATCGGCTCAAGGCCGAACGAGATGCCGACCGCGGGAAAATCACCATGACCCAAGAGGCTTCCGATCATCTGATCATACCTTCCACCCCCCGCGAGGCTGCACGATACCTTGTCCGTCTGCGGCCACAGCTCGAAGACAGTCCCTGTATAGTATGACAGACCCCTCGCCAGGCTGGGCTCGAAGACAACCCTCTGATCGGCCAATAGACGCAGCAGCTGTTCCACCTCATCAAGACCCTCGCACTCCTTGACAAGGGTGCGCACCGCATTGAGGCGCGCGTGATTATCACCAGTGACATTCACGACATCAAGCACCTTGCCCGCCGCCTTCGCATCGACACCTTTCTGTTTGAGCTCATCCAGGACACCCTTCCTCGATATCTTCTCAAGCTTATCGATTGACAGGATTGTCTGCTCCGCCTTCTCCTTAGGGATGCCAGACGCGACGATGATGGCGTCGAGCAACTTGCGATTGTTCACCTTCACCGTGGCATTGATCTTGAGCGTGTCCATGATGCGAAGAGCGATAAGGACCATCTCCGCGTCAGCCATCATGCTCTTCGTCCCGACGACATCGACGTCGCACTGATAGAACTCCCGTGTGCGACCAAGCTTGATAGGACCGTCACGATAGACGGTACCTATGTGATAGCGCTTGAACGGCATCTTCATCGCAGGATTCATGCCGACGAACCGCGCGAACGGAACGGTCAGATCATACCTGAGGCCAAGCTCGCGGCCGCCTTGGTCAGTGAGTTTGAACGTCTCATTGAGGATCTCATCGCCTCCCGTATACTTGGACGCAAGGACGTCGAAACGCTCGATGATCGGAGTCTCCAGCGGCGCGTATCCATACAACTCAAAGATACCCTTGAGCAAGTCCTTGACCTGCTGCAAGGCCAGCATCTCCTCAGGCGGGCGATCGCGCATCCCCCTTGGCAATTCGAGCTTCATGACATCCGAGCGGACAGGGGTGTATAAAAGGTTTTTGCAACGGATACCTGCCTCTCGCCAGAAGGACGGGGCTCATGAAAGCGCTGCGACCCGTATGGTGCGACCCCCGCGACGCGCTTGCTGTCCCATCATAGGTGGCTCGCCTTAAGGCAGGTATCCAAAAACAAGGAGGGGAAGCCGACACAAGCTTTAAAAAGGGGCCGCATCTCCACACCTGCATGGACGGCATCATCTCCAACTACCGACGCAGCAGGACCCGCCAGACCACCAACCAGGCAGTCGTGGTCATCTCAGGCGTCGACAGCAAGGAAAAAGCAGCCAAGCTCGTCGGAAAGACAGTCACCTGGAACACGGGCAAAAAGGACATTTCCGGCACCGTATCGGGCGCCCACGGAAACAAAGGAGCGGTTCGCGTACTCTTCGAGATCGGCATCCCCGGCCAAGCCCTCGGCCAAAAAGTCAACATCAAGTAAGATGTGGCAAACAGTATAAATACTAGACATCTGAGCTTGACCCGGCATGAGCGATTATCTCTTCCCCTTCGATGAGCCCTTCGCAGAAAAACTCATCGGCTTCTTCGCGACCATCCCCTACCTCAAAGAGCATCTGGAAGAATACCAATGGCGTAGGACCGATGACGGAGTCCTCTATGTCGGTGACGACGACCCGCGCGGCCAGATGCCTGATCTGTACGAACCAAGCGACACCCTCTGCCTGGAACTGCTCGTCGACTACCCCTTCAGAACACCGCATTTCTGGGAAGTCTGGCGAGCATTGAAGCTGGAGCGGCACGTCGTCGGCGAAGCGCTCCTGTCCAATTTTTCCCCTCGTGATGAACAGGCGCGAATGCGCGAAGAAGAGACCATCAGACTCCTGCAGAACCGCTACGGATGCATCATCTACGACCTCACGCTTGGCGCACGATGCGATTCGTGAACAACAAGGCTTAAATAATCCCTTGTCCGCAAAGCAGTATGCGTCCACAAACAGCGATCATGCTCCTCCTCATCTTGGTCGCGGTCGGTGGCTGCAGACAGATAGGCCAGGCGTACAAGATCCGAGACGACGGAGGCAACGCCGTCCTGGAGATATCTGTCCTGCCGGCCGCGCACGTCTACCTTGATGGCATCTACCGCGGAGAGAGCCCGCTCGTCCTCGAACGATTACCCATAGGCTCCCACGAACTGCGCCTTGAGAGGCCAGGATACCTCACGCAGGAGATGGCAGTCTCCGTCATGCGCGGAAAGACATCGATCGTGACGACGACCATGGAACGCGTCGACCCGCCGAGCCTGGACCAATTCCCAGACATGTTCCTGCACAACGGACGCATCGATGGCCTGGTCATCGTCGGACAATACTCCTCCGCCGAGGAGACCCTTGCCGCCCAACAACTCATCGCGTCATTCGCTGACCTGGACGAGAATGTCATCCTGCGCGACACGCAAGTGACTCTTCCCACCGGAAAGAACATGATCCTCATCGGCAGACCCGTGCGTGCCGCAGGGGGAAACAGCATCCTCGACCTCTTCGGCTCCACCATCGAAGACTATCCTGAAGGCACCGGCGCCATCCTCGTCGAGTGGGTCGGAGACGGATACGCACTCATCATCACCGGCGGCAGCGACGACGACGTGGCCGCCATGACGCGCTACCTCGCAGCATGGGCGCAGCATCCCGATGACCTGCAAGGAAGAAGGATAGTTCTCCTCACCTCAAGCCTGCAATGAATCAATACATCATGTGCCGTCCTTGCATGGACTGCGTATACAGAATGCTGATGCCTGCAAGGCCGCTGAGGATCGCGGTTGCCCACTGGAGAAGATCAGGCGGAAACGAGTCCTGCGAGATGTAGCCGAGATGCATCATGACGCTCACCGCGCCAGCCACGAGCGCCAAAAGGCCCAAGAGCATGAGCATGCCTTGATTCTGCTGCTGATGCATCCCGTATCCATAGCCTCGCTTGCCGAACATCACCGTACACTTGCTTTGACATGTATATAAATTTATTGCTGCAATCAGACACTCTTGCGCAGTGGACGCAAATACGTGGCAGCGAAATATATATAAACAGACGTTCTTCGGAATATCCCATGCTATTCCTTATTGGATGGGCCGCAGCCAAAGCCGCCGAGAAAGGCGTGACCTCTGCAGACACATTCCTCGTGCTGCCCGCGATCCTCTTGGGCCTCGTCATCAGCCTCGTCGAGATGGGATTCGTCCACGCCGACGAAAGAGGCATGGGATGGATGGCGCACGGACTGCACGCAGTCCCCGTCACGATGGCATTCACCTTCGTGACCATGAACGTCCCCTACGCGCTCAAGCTGGCCAACATCCACGCCGTCGGCGCATGGGTCGAACCCGTCGTCATCGTCGTCATCGGTATCATCGCCATGGCCAAAGTGCTGACCGCCGCGGCCATCGCCGGCAAGGTCGGCGAGAAGAAATACCACGTCTTTCTGATCGGCCTGCTCATCATCGCGGCGCCATATGCCTGGAAGTACTTCCTCGCCGCGGCCATCGGACCCATTCTCCCCCAATGGTAGTCGTTTCTAGAACCAATATCCGACACCCGCGGATTTCACGAAGCTGGTGAGTAGAATTCTTCGTGCTGCCCTCACGCGCGAGCACCGGATTGGTCTGAAGCCCGCCGACAAAGGGGTAGCGCCGTCCGGGCAATGCCGGCCAACCCAGCATACAGTGTGTGAGCAGGGCAGCACAGCATCGTTTCCAGAGACACATTACATGCCCAGCTGAAACACAAGGCATATATATAAGAAGTGCGCGTGGTAGACACGATGAGCGCAGCGACCAAAAAGAAAGCGAAATCTGCAAAGCGGCGCACCGCGCCCGATGCGGCCAAGAAGGCGCCTGTCAAGAAATCAGTGCCGAAGTCCAAGAGGATCGCAAGCAAAGCGCCCGCGAAGAGGGCACCGGCAAAGAACGCCCCTCCATCCGCACAGAAAGCGACATTACCTGCTGCGCCTGAGCCTATCCCGACCACCGAGGACATCTCCAAGAAGATCGACAAACTCCTCGCCAAAGACGAAGAGATCCTCTTCGAAGAGAAGAAGCTCGAGCGGGAAGAGAAACGCATCGAAGAGCTCGAGAGGCACGGATCGGAAGAGGAGCACAAGCTCGAGAAGATCGAGAACCAAGAGATGCAGAAGCTCAGAGAGCTCCAAAAGCTCGAGACGAGCATCAGACGAGAAGTGTCGCCGCATCCGCTCAAGAAGATCACGTACCGCGACATCACCAAAGGCGCCATCGGCGCGTTCGTGGGCGTCTTCGGACACTACTCATTCTACTACGGCCTGAAGCTCTCGCAAGATATCACAATGCTGCGCGCATCGCTCATCTACGTGCTCGCATTCATCATGGCGCTCGGATTCCTCTACTTCTCAGGCTTCCGCCGCATCAAGGAAGTCCGACGATTCAAGTACGTGCCCATCCGCGTGTTCATCATCTACATCACGACATTCCTGGTCATCGTGCTCGTGCTCGCCCTATTCAACCAGATCTCGTTCTCGATGCCATTCCAAGAACTGTTTCGGATCATCGCTCCAGACATGCTCCTTGGAATCCTCGGCGCCAGCGCCGCGGACATGATCGGGGGAGAGTAGATGGAGCCAAAGGATGTGGGCGTACACACCCACCTTGCGAATGCATTACTGACCGCCCGTCGCATGCTCTCATTCTACGAGACCAATTTCCTGCCGTTGGTCAACACATTCAGGGAATATCTCATCGAAGGCATCACCGACAAAGACGAAGCCGCCGTCTTCCACAAGATCCTCGAATCCATCGAGAAGCTGGCCGACATCGAGACCATGGAGCTGGGGACAGCCGAATCTATCCGTTCTCCCGCGCGACGCAAAGCGGTGCTTGCCACCATCAAAGCCGAACTAGTCAAGTTCAAGGAACTCGAAGAGTACACCAAGATCCTGCAGAACAAACCAGACCACAAAGTGCTGCAGCTCTACGACCAGACCCTTCGACTCATCGATGAGGCCCTCAAGACTGAAGTCCGCGAGTTCGAGGCGGCAGAAGCCGAGGCCGCAACCACTGTGCGATAGAAAACTTTATATAGCCAAGATTGGCTGAAACCATCCAAGAGGTGTGTGAGGTGTATATATGAATAGGAAATGGCTCATCGTACCGATAATCTTCTTGCTCGCGCTCAGCTTCGCTCCCCGGCCCGTGGC
>JBDRLR010000035.1:0-15812 GCA_043812855.1 Nanobdellota archaeon
CCGCAAGCTGCAGCTACATCACCCAGATCGTCGCCGCATGGCCCACGATCGTCGAGACCATGGTCAGCATCGTGGGGACCATGAAAGAAAGCTGGACAAAGGACCTTGACGACAACGTACCCGCGGAATACTTCGGGTAGATCCTCGCTCGTCAATTCTTGCGCACATTCTCCAACGGGAAGCAGACAATCGCATTCCAGACGTCGTTCCGACTGCTCGCGTTCAAGGGTTTCGCCCTGATGGCTCAAGCCCACTCAACGAAGTCCCCCTTGTCGCCGCTCTTCATGCCAGTCTTACGCTCGTCCTCACGTACGGAACCGAGATTTTCTGCTTACCCCCTCCAACGGGTGTGTAGAAAGTAGTCGCTCCGCTCGTCCGTCGCGCCACGTTCGCATATACTCAGGTCTGATTTGCCGACATTCCCCGTAAGGGACTACCCCCTTGTCGGCTCTCCGACACGTATTCATCATGCTCACAGAGATGGCGGCGGCTTACTTTCTACACACCCCCCCTCCAACGTAATATTTAAAAAGATGCGATGAGCAGGACCATCCATGAACATCATCATCATCGGGCCCCAAGGGAGCGGCAAGGGGACGCAAGCCAACAAGATCTCCGCCGCTCAGCACATCCCGCACATCTCAAGCGGAGACCTCTTCCGCGACAACATCAAGAAACAGACGGAACTGGGCCGCATAGCACAGCAATACATCAACCAAGGCAAGCTCGTGCCGGACGACGTGACCGACTCCATGGTGCGCGAGAGGCTGCGAAACGAAGACTGCGGCAAAGGATTCATCCTCGATGGATACCCCCGCAATGTCAAGCAGGTGCAGTCACTTATGAACATCGTGCACATCGACTGCGTCCTGGATCTTGAGATCAGCGACGAAGAAGCTCTCGAGCGCATCACGGGACGACGCATCTGCGCAGAGTGCGGCAAAGGATACCACATCAACTTCGTGCGACCCAAGATCGAAGGACACTGCGACGTCTGCGAAGGAGAGCTCATCCAGCGATCAGACGACGAACCCGAAGCAATCATCAAGCGCCTGGAGATCTACCACGAGCAGACCAAGCCGCTTCTCGACTTCTTCAAAGAACGAGGGATGCTACGTATCGTCAACGGCAGCCAAAGCGTCGAAGAAGTCTTCAAAGATATCACCATCAAGCTCAAACGGAACATCTAGCGTCAAGCATGCGGACCACCATCGTGGCATAAGAACCCTTCGACAGAGAGAATGCCAGACGGACCCAACCCTCACCCGAACCCTCGATCCTGAACTGGTCAACGGCGCTCAACGCAGGACGGTCCGTCTCATCCAGGGTCAGAAATGGCAACTGCCTGCTCACAAAATCCGAGAAACGGACATTGCGCCTCCCCATCCAATCATCCACGACCGACCAAGCCGAGGCGATTGCAGGGTCTGCGGGCACCCGCGAATCGAACCCGATCAGCGGCAGCTTCCGCGGAAGGGACGGCTCTCCTTTAGGAAAGACGAACTCACCCTGAGAATAAGGAACGACAACGTGCGGACCCGACTTTCGCAGCAGGCACCCAAGAAGCGCATTGAACACCGCACTCTGCACCGCATGCACATACATCAAGACCATCTTTCTCGGCAATCCCGCCAAGGCACCGACGGCGTCCTGAGGGGAGCGCTCAAAATGCGTCTGCATCCGCTGCGCGAAAAACTCATCCGACGCCGCAATCATGCCGGCAGCGGAGACATACTCCTTTCTGAGCAGATGAAGACCGATATCCACGTTCGATGATGAGAAACGCTGCTCATCAAAATAGTTGGGGACGCCAAAATCCACAGGATACGCCCTGATCGATCCCGACGCGGCCTCACCGACACCCTCGACCCTGATCGAGAACCTGTTCGCCGCGAGCATGCCAAGGGACAGCGGCTCCGAGGAGAACCCCACATGCTTGATCGAGAGATCATCGTCGATCACGATGGATTCCGCAAGCGCCCAAGCCTGCGGCCGCCGCACCGAGATGAACTGCACGGTGCACGCCTGCCTATCCTTCTCTCCCGCGAACCCCACCTTGGATGGGTCGATCTTCAGCCGGGCGGCGACACGCTGGATGGCCTTGTACGTCGTATACCTGCGCTTACGCATCTGGAAGATGGCGTACTCGCCGCTCTGAGACCATGCCGACAACGGCACCTCCTCAACCACAAAATCCTCTGGAGACTTCTTGATGACAAACGCCATGCACGTGGCGCAATGTTCATCTATTAATGGCTTGCGAGCACATCATTATTTTCTATATAGCTACATTTGCTTTCTTCGCATAAACATTAATAAAGCGACCCCCACCTGCACAACTCCATGAGCCTGTAGCGCAGCCTGGCAATCGCCGCGCCGAGAGGAACACGCCACCAGCGCACATTGGGTACATAGCGCGACAGCCTCCTAAGCTGTAGGTCGGGGGTTCGAATCCCCCCAGGCTCGTCACCATGAAGAAAAAGGCATCAATCGCCATCGGAGTCATCGCTGGCCTGCTGGCCATATGGATCATCATCCAGCAGATCAGCCTCAGCGCAGTACTGAGCAGCTTCCGCAACTTCACCATCAAAGGGCTGCTGCTCTACCTAGGAGCGAGCCTGATGGTCATGATCATCTTCGCCCTGCGCTGGCAATACATCATCAGACAGCAAGGATACGGACGAGTGCCCTTCAAGGATGTCTTCACGTTCCGCATGGTAGGATACGGCGTGTCCTTCCTGACTCCCTTCGCAAAAGTCGGCGGCGAACCCGTCCGCGCGGCCCTTCTGCAACGCCACAACATGACCTTCAAACAAGGACTCTCCACCGTCATCATCGACAAGACACTCGAACTCTTCTTCAACGGCGCCTTCTTCATGATCGGCGGCTGCTACCTGCTCATCAAAGCAGTCAACAACCCACTCATCCTCACCCTATCGGTCGTCGCCATCCTCTTCTTCGCAGTCATGGCGTTCATCATGATACAGCTATTCCAAGGAAAGAAGATCATCCACAAACTCTTCCGGGCAACAGGACTCTACCGCATCAAACGCCTGCGCAAACACGAGCTCAGACTGCTCGAGATCGACGACATGATCGGATCATTCTACAAGAAGAAACCCGGAAGCGTCCTTGTCATCAGCGTGTTCTCGCTCGTCGCATGGATATTCACATTCCTGGAATTCAAATACGCACTCGCGTTCGTAGGCATCACCCACCCCACATTCCTCAACATCTTCCTGGTCCTCTCATTCGTCGGCATCGGATACCTCTTCCCCATCCCTATGGCCTTAGGCTCCCTCGAGGCAAGCCAAGTCTCCGTGTTCAGCTTCATCAAAGCCCCCGCATCCAGCGGCGTCGCCCTGGCAGCAGTCGTCCGTACTCGCGACCTTCTATGGTCCTTGATCGGCATGGCGGCACTGACTTACTATGGCCTGAACGTCCGAAAAGTCCTCGGACGAGAAGGAATCAAAGACGACGAACACTACCCTGTGCGACGGCACAAGAAGAGAATATGACGACGCTCGCGTCAGAAGGAATGCGCATGCTCGCCAGACGCATCCGCATCGCCAGCACAGGACGCCGACGATACGGCGGTGACTGGAAACACATCTGCGGCAAGATCATCGAAGACTGCTACGACCCGAAAGGACACTACAACGTCAGCGACGGACACTTCACCCAATTCTACACACGCGACTTCGGCATGATCGCCGAATCCCTGGTCAATCTCGGCCACGCCAAACGCGTACAGAAGACACTCGAATACGCACTGAGCCGCTTCTCCACACAAGGAAAAGTCACCACACAGATTGCCCCTTCAGGCGCCGCCCTGGACTCATTCGGACCCGCCGCGGACTCGCTCCCCATGCTGATACACGGCCTGATGGTCTCTGACCAAAAAGAACTGCTAGAAGCGTACCGGCCATTCCTTGAAGCCGAAGTCCAGCGCTACTTCGAGATGTTCTTCTCCAAAAAGACCGGAGTGAAGCGAAACACGTACGTCAGCTCGATACGAGACCAATACACACGCGACGCCGCCTGCTACTCCGTAAGCATGATGGGAATGCTCAGCCGCGACCTGACACTGCTAGGATGGCGGAACCCCCTGCGCGGCGTCGATTTCCCCGCACTGCTGATGAAGCAGTACTGGATGGGCAAGGCATTCAGCGAAGACCTCACCCACAAAGAACCAAGCGGTGACGCCAACACCTTCCCCTTCTGGTGCGGCGTCATCACCGACCCCAAGATCAGGCGGACAGCGCTCGCCAGCGTGCACGCCATGGGACTCGACGACCCCTGGCCGCTGAAATACAACGTGGATGACCCCGAACGAGAATTCTGGTGGGCCCGCATCATCAGCCCCAACTACGAAGGCAACACCATATGGATGCACCTGGGACTGTGCTACATGACTGTGCTCGCCAAGACCGACACGTCCTTGTTCCGACGACATCTCGACACGTACATCTCACTCGTCAAGAAGCACAAGAACTTCCTCGAGGTCTACACTCCCGACGGCCGACCCTATCAGACACTCCTGTACACTACTGACGAGAGCATGAGCTGGTGCGCCATCCTGCTGGACCTTGCCCGCAAGGCTTAAGAACGACGATCGATTCGATCATCGCATGGACCTGCTCTTCGCCACGACGAATCCAGGAAAGATCCAATCGATGAGGCGCGAGCTGGAACCGTACGGAGTAAACGTCGTACAAGCGCCCATCGAGCTGCCCGAACCGCGAAGCGACGACGTCGAGACCATCGCGACGCACAAAGTCATCTACGCCTACGAGCGCCTCGGCAAACCCGTCGTCGCTCTGGACGCAGGATTCTACATCGACTCGCTCAACGGATTCCCACGCGCATTCGTCAACTTCGCCCTGCAGACCATCGGCCTTGAAGGCATCCTGCGCCTCGTCGAAGGAAAAGACCGACGCTGCGAATTCAGCCACTGCATCGCATACCACGACGGCACCAAGACGTACACCTTCACCGACCATGTACCCGGACAGATGGCAGCCGAACCGAGAGGCACGCTCCATGAGAAGCACTGGTCCGAACTTGCACTCGTCTTCATCCCTGACGGCCTCGACAAGACGCTCGCCGAGATGCCCCCCGAAGACTACGCACGCTGGCACAAAGACATGAGCCGGGACGACACGGCGACCAAGCAGTTCGCGCGCTGGTACCTTAGAACTTCGCCTCGTTGACACCCAAACGATATCCAATAAACGGAACGATCATGTTGAGCGCGAAGGATGCGACAAGAATAGTCACTATCATCCGCCAAGACGGCACGAAAAGGATCGATGAAAGCAGCAACGCACCCACGACGAAGTCGACCTGATCAAAGGGCACCCAAGGCCTTCCCGGCGGCCTGCCCGTCTGACGCTTGAAGAACGACTTCACCATATCACCGATAAGGGCACCCGCTCCAAGGAGTACACCCAGAAGAGCCATCATCTGCCAAGAGAATGATGCGTACGGGAACGGCTCAGCATACGTCCACCCCACAGAACGCTGCAAGACAGCAACGACGGCCGCAGACACGACACCGAGCACCAACCCTCGCCATGTCTTGTTCCTCCCAAGCACAGGCTTTCCGCGGAACATCAACCCACCATCGACTGGAACCGCCCAAGACGAAGGCAGAAGCCGACGAAAGATGATCGGCGCCATATTCGCGACATAGGCAGGCAAGAAATAGTACACCGACTGCACGATCAGAGACAACATCCGACACACCACGCAGGCAGCATCATTTGCCCACGACCCTATCAACGATCTCCTTGACCTTGCGGCCGTCGACACGACCACGCAGCTGCGCCATCACCAGACCCATGAGCGCACCCTGCGAGACACCAGGATTCTTGCGCATCGCCTCGCGCACCTGATCCTCGATCCGCGCGTCAGACACCATCTCGAACCTTGAAAAGTCGACCTTTCGGCCATGGGCAATGTCGACAAGCGCCTCCATGACCGCGCTGCGGCTCATCTTCCCCTCCTGCACACGCTGCAGCAATCCATCCACATGCGAGAGGACATCGATATCCTTGCCATACTTGCGGCGGATCTCCTTAGGCAGCACAACCAGGACCTCAGCGATGAACTTGGGATCGACGCTCGGAAACCTCGAGGTGAAATCAGACAAGACAATATCCTGCTTCACCAGCTCCTTAGCGATGCCGACCTCGATATCCATCTCGGCAAGAACGTCAAGCCTCTGCTCGATCGTCTGCGCGATCCTGGAGACGTCGACATCAGGAACGAACGGAGGTATATCCGTCTCAGGATACATCCTGGCGGCGCCAGGCATCGGACGCAGGAAACTCGTCGATAAATCAGGCTCGGCCTTGCGCACCTCGGAGATGACCTTCTTTCCCTGACGGATGACCTTGAGCTGACGCGCGATCTCCGCGTCGATGACCTTAGGAATACTGCGCAGATCCTGGAATCCCTTCACCTCGACACGACTTCCGCCCTTGATGGAGAGGTTGACATCCTGGCGGATGCTACCGATCCCACGGCGACACGCGCCCGTGCTCCGAAGCAGCATGCCGATCTTCGCCGCGACGTCCCTGCACTCAAGAGGATCCCGGATGTCAGGACCAGTCTGCACCTCGATAAGAGGAATGCCAAGCCTCGAGAGATTGTAGGTGTCCACATCCCTCTTCCTGGACACCGACTGCGCCGACTCCTCCTCAAGATAGATCGACTCGATTACAATCCTGCGCCCGTCGACTTGAACGAATCCGTCTCGTCCGATCAGCATCGTCCTCTGAAACCCTGATACATTCGAACCATCGATGACGACCTTGCGCATCACCTGCACACGATCGACCACCTTGGCATCCACCATGCGACAGAACATGACTGCCGCCTCGAGCGCGTGGCGATTCACCTGATGAGGCGGCTCCTCATCGAGCTCCACAAGACAGACATTGTCATGATAACACTCATAGGCGAATGACTTCGCCTTCCCCTGCTCATGCGCGGCCGCCGCGTCGACAGCGCCAGACTCACCTGCGCTTGCGCGAAGCCGCCGACGGACCACGAACTGCGGGTCGCCCTTGCGGATGTCGACCGGACAGTCACAGAAGAGCTTACGGCCATCGAGCTGCTGATGGATCTCGATACCGCACCGAAAGCCGAGCGCGCCGAAATCCAAATCAGCAGTCATGGGAACCCATCCACCCTGGAGCGCGATGAAAGCTCACCCGCCAGGTCAAGACCGAAACTCGACGCGACCTGATCACGCGGCACCGTCGAGAGCAACCACGCAAGCTTGATGAAGAGAGTCTCCACCGGCAGATCCAACGTGTCCCCCAGGACACCGTCCGCCTTGAGCATCCTCTGAGGAGTATACACATCCATCATGACCCTGCCGAACACGCACTGAGAACCAAGGACGACAGGCATCTTCCTGCACAACGCCTTCACCGCCTTGGCGATGCGAGCATGCTCAGCCATGAAAGCGTCAAGCGCCATATTCGGAACGTGACCAAGCCCCGTGCCTTCGATGATGAGCCCATCATAGGATGCGAAGGCGGAGAAGTCCTCCTTGCGCATGTGCGGATGCGTACGCACCCAACCGACCTTCAGACGAGGATCGAACCGGCCTCGTATCTGATCGACCGCGACATGACGTGGCGCGTCGAACTCCTGGATCGTCTCATCGAACACACTCACCTTCGCGATCACCTTCCCGTTGACCTGACGGAATGCGTCCCTGCGTGTCGTGTGCATCTTGCGGCAGCGAAACGCATCAAGGATGTCGCACGTCGTATCATCAAGACCACCATGCATACACACCGAAACGCCAGCGCGCTTGGTCCTCGACGCGTAGAAGACGGCCGAGAGAAGATTCATGTAGGCATCCGAACTTGGACGATCGCTCGAACGCTGACTGCCGACGAGCACGACAGGGACCCCTATGCCTGCGCACGCGAAACCCAATGCTGCGGAAGTATACGACAACGTATCAGTGCCATGCGTCACCACGATGCCCTTCGCCCCTGCCTTCACCTCAGCCTCGATCGCGTCGACAAGCAGATTGTAATGATCGAATCGCATCATCTCCGACTGAATATTCGCGACCAACCTCGAGTGGACATCGGCGAATCGCATCACCTCTGGAAACAACGACAAGAACTCCTCAGGCCCGTATCGGGCGATGACCGCGCCCGTCGCGTAATCCACGCGACTTGCGATGGTGCCTCCGGTGTGAAGGACGACAATCTTCGCCCCTTCACCCTTCTTCGGCTTGACTATCTTGGGCACCGCGGACGCATTTGAAGCAGGAAGAGCAGATACCTTCTTCACCTTGCGCTTGTCAAGGGCAATGTTGTACCCGCCGCGAAGCTTGATGACCAGATGAGAATCCTCAGAAATGAATACACCTTCAATAGTCTCGCCATCATACCGCACCGAAACAGAATCACCAAGACGCATAATGAACGGTTTATCTCTTCGTCTTTTTAGTCTTTCGTTTTTTGGAGACCTTCACCGCGGGCTTGGCCTTACGCTTCGCCTTGACCGGGGCAGTCACTCGCTGCACACGCACCGTCTCTTGCTGGGCCACAGGCTGCTCCTGCTGCTGACGATCATGGATCCTCTTCGCAGCCACCGCGGCGGCGCCGACCGCGACCGCACCAGCCACGGCACCAATAATCGCCTTCTTATTCGACCTCTTGCGACCAAACAACCTATCAAACATCGAACCCATCAATGCACCTCACGCAGCCAGCCCGACCGCATCACAGGCCAATCCTGACAGTAGAAGTTTAAATACATTGCGCATTTAGCCAGGAGATGACGTCCAGACCGACTAGCCGTAGTAATTCGGCTTCTCATTGGCCATCTGCTTGGCCTGCGCGGAGCGGAACTGGGACTCCATCTCCTTATAGGAATCCTCAATATCCTTGGTCACGGACGGAGGGACCTTCTTCACGGCCGCGTCGAAATCAGCGAACGAGACCGTCTTGACATCGATATTGCGGCGAAGCGCGATGATCGCGGCCTCACGACACACCGCCTCGATATCGGCACCGACGTACCCCTGAGTCATCTCGACGAGGCGCGCAAGCTCGATATCCTTGTCCAGCGGCATGCCTTTGGTGTGCACCTCAAAGATCTGCCTGCGACTCTCCGTGTCAGGCACCGGCGCCAAGATGATCCGATCGAACCGACCTGGACGCAGAAGGGCAGGATCGAGGATGTCAGGCCGATTCGTCGCCGCGATGATGACGATATCAGTCATGTCCTGCAAACCATCCATCTCCGTGAGCAACTGATTGACGACCGTCTCGGTGACATGGCTGCCGCTATTCATCCCTCTTCGAGGAGCCAGACTATCCACCTCATCAAAGAATATGATGGCAGGACTGCTCTGTCTGGCCTTCTCAAAAATCTTGCGGACGGCCTTCTCGGACTCGCCGACCCACTTCGAGAGCAGCTCAGGACCCTTGACCGTGATGAAGTTCGCCTGGCTCTCATTGGCGACCGCTTTCGCGAGCAGCGTCTTGCCCGTGCCAGGCGGACCATACAAGAGCACACCACGCGGAGGCCTGATGCCCATACGCTTGAACACCTGCGGCTGCTTGAGCGGCCACTCCACCGCCTCCTTGAGCTCCTGCTTGACATCAGAAAGACCACCGATATCGCCCCACTTGACAGTAGGCACCTCGATAAGGAACTCACGGAGCGCCGAAGGCCGCACCACCTTGAGGGCCTCAAAGAAATCAGACTTGCTGATCTTCAGCTTCTCGACGATGTGGGCAGGAAGCTCGTCCTCCTGAGGCGGACTTTCCGGATCGGTGGCGACCTCGCCACGACGCTCCTCAGCCATCTTGATCTCAGGCAACACCCTTCGCAGCACGATCATCGCCGCCTCCTTGGCGAGAGCCGAGAGGTCAGCGCCGACGAAGCCATGCGTGATCGAGGCGAGCTCATCGAGCAGAAGAAGCCGCACCGTGTCAGAGACAAGCGAAGAGAGGACCTCCTCCTTGCGGATATCCTCAAGCTTCTCCGACAACGCCAGCCTAGCCTCATCAGCGGAAGCGTCCCTAGGAACGGTCGTCGCGAAATCCTCAGCTATGCGACGGAAGCATGAACGCATGAACTGATCGACAGGCCGATTGCCCTTCTTGAGCAACGAATTGAGGTACTTCTCGAAGCGCTCACGTCGCTCCCTAGCCATCGAAGCGGAATCCGCGCGCGTAGAATCCAACGACTTGATCGTGGCGAACAGATCATCCACGACGACCGCGTCAAGGTGCGTCTTGAGGGCCTTCTTGAGCTTCGCATCGTCCAGATTCGTGTCCAGACTGCCAGCATCGCGCTCAAGCGGCATATTACGAGTATGGATCTTGAGAATGTCGAGGCGACCCTCCTTGCGCGGAACACCGATCTCAATCTCACGATCGAAACGGCCCGGTCTCCTGAGGGCGGGCTCCAAACTGTTAGGAATATTCGTCGCCGCGATGACGACGACCTTGCCGCGACTCTTGAGGCCATCCATGATGGCGAGCAGCTGCGCGACCACACGCCGCTCAACCTCACCCTTGGACTCCTCACGCTTGGACGCGATGGCATCGATCTCGTCGATGAAGATTATGGATGGAGCGTTCTTCTCAGCATCCTCGAACTTCTTGCGCAGATTCTCCTCAGACTGCCCATAATACTTGGACATGATCTCAGGACCATTGATCAATATGAAATTGCTGTTCGTCTCATTGGCGACCGCCTTCGCGAGCAGCGTCTTGCCCGTACCTGGCGAACCATGAAGAAGGACCCCTTTGGGCGGCTCGATGCCAAGACGCTCAAAGAGCTCAGGATGCTTGAGCGGAAGCTCCACCATCTCTCTGATCTTCTGCAACTCCTCATCAAGACCACCGATGTCCTCATAGGAAATATCGATGCTCTTCTCCTCCTTGAGCTCCACAGCCTCAGGATTGAACTGCACCTGCGTATTCTCCGTGATGAGCACGGCCTGCTTCGGCATGACGTCAACGATGACGAACTTGAGATCGCCAAGACCAAAACCCATCATGGTATCATCAGGCATGCCGAACATGTCCTCAAAGAACGGATCAGAGAGCGTCGTGCGCCTACGCTTGCTGCCCCCAAGCGAGACGATGTCATTCTTGACGACCGCCCTACCTAGGAGGCCCTGCTTGAAAATGGCCGGGTTGCCCCTAATCATTATGCCTTTTCTCGCCGGCGCGATGACGACACGCTTGGCCTCCTTGATATTCGCCTTCCTGATCTCGATGATCTCGCCGATGGAAGTCTTGGCGTTGCGACGGATAAGACCATCCATACGAATGATGTTGAGACCGATGTCACCAGGCAAGGCCCTGTCCGCGATGGCGACCGTCGTGCGCTCACCGACGATCTCGACAATATTGCCCGGCCTGATGTTGATCTGACGCATGAAACTGCTGTCTATGCGCACAATGCCCTTGTTCACGTCATCCTGAATCGCCTCAGCGACTTTTAGTTTCACAGTCATAGCACACACCCTCTGCCCGCGAATTCACCACGCGAGCAACACAGAGAATCACTTCTTCTCGGCGATCGTCGTCTGCCCCACACGGGGAAGCTGGATAGGCACGGGAAGACCCACGTCCCTGCTGAGCGCCACAGCCTCCACGTAACACTTGGTCAAGACATGATTGAAGACAAAATCATTGATGTTCTTGGGCACCTTGTTGACCTTCTGCCACTGCGCGAGGATCTCCTTGGACTCGTCCTCAGTCGTCAGGAAGAGCAAGTCACCCTCCATCTTGATATCCGCGAAGTCAGGCTCATAGCGCGTCGAGAACTCAAACTGGAACTTGAGCGCCGCCTTGCCCGCACCGAAATCCACCTTGGCCTGCGTGACGTCCTTTAGCGCGACATTATTCGCGATGTTGATACGACCCTTCGTCGCTTTCCTCTTCTCCACAACAATCTTGCTGAAATTGAAACTGACTACAGTCATATAATCACCAATCCAGGCAAGTCACACCACATTTATAAACATTGCTATCGACGAGGGCAAGTAGACAATCTGCTTCCAGGCGTCGTTTTGCACTGCTCGCGTCGTCATTAGACTGGTTAGGCGACATCTCCCCGACAGGGACAACGGAAAACCATATGTTTTCCTATGTCGGAACGTTCGTCCCGACAAACCCCCTTGTCGCCTCTCTCTCGCCAGCAATCACGCTCAGCCTCATGCACGGAACTGAGATTATCTACTTACCCTATCGACGAAGGATGACAGCGAACCAGGTCAGCCAGCAGCGAACCAGTTTATAAGCCTGACGTCAGTAGATGATACCGATGACCACCCGTTTCACCTGGGTGAACCTAATCTTGCCCGGATCAGGGGATGGATTATTATCCCCCTTCGCCACCGCGAACCACCCCTCCTCATCCTGTCCGATGGCGACGACACGATGCACGATCTCACCATCATAGAACGAAGGGGCATAGGACATGATGTCCCCCACATGGATATCCTGTGGAGCCTCAGGCTCCACTGAAAGAATATTGGCCTCCACGTCAAAGAGAGGATCCTCACTGTTCGAATCGACAAGCGACGTGACGATCGGCCTATGCACATAGATCACTATCCGATCAGAATACACCCTGATATCTTTCAGGACGATCCGGTCATGCGGCGAAGCACGCTCGATCGGAGCAGACTGAGCCTCCTCAAGGCGGTCCGTGAGCTGCGCGATGATATCCTCCTGCTGAGCCGCTTCAATCTCCCTGCGCGACAACTCGTCCTGCAGATGCGCGATGGTCGCCGCCTGCTCCTTGCGCTCCTCGCGGAACCCAGTGTTCTGCCTGACGAGCTCCTCAATGAAGTCCTTGTCGTCAAGCCTCGAACGCAAGACATCATTGGCGTCCGAAGACACGGGACGATTCAGAATATAGAGGGCCAGCGCAAAGAACACAAGCAAGACCATCGAGAACAACACGAACCCCACCTTCTTCATGCCCCCTCCTGAACAGACCACATATAAATATCTGCCCCCGCACACCATCATCCTGCGATGCGCTCGAACTCTGCGCCATATACTGCCGCGATATCTTGGCCGTGCATGACGACCACATTCTCATCGTTGCGGTCATCACCGTTACGGGTGGGATTATAGCTTCCCGTCACGACAATCTCGTCGTCGATGACGAACACCTTATGATGCAGCAGCCCTGAAGACTGATCGATGGTCACGGAGATTCCCTGCTCAGCCAAATACGTGTGCTGGGAATACTTGCCGGCCTGAGACGCGTCAAAGACACCACGAACATCCACACCCCTGCCTTGCGCATCCACAAGAGCTTCGGCGACCTGCCTGGACGTGAAGGAGAAGACCATGAACCTCACTCTGCTCTCGGCCTGCGAAATCCGCCTGATGAGCAATTCCTCACATGCATCCTCCGGGCAGAAGGCGTTCTCGACCACGATGCCGCTCAGATTCACGACGGGAGACGCGACACGACCATCGCTGCCTTCGGCCAATTCATCCCACTCCTGCGCATAATTGCGGGCAATGACCGCCGAATCCAACAAGACCACATTATCCCAATTCCTGCTCGAGGAAGGATTGTAGCTCCCCGTCACGACGCGACGGCCATCCAAGACGCAGAACTTGTCATGCATCAAGCCCTGTGACGAGACAGGGCTGCCGAAGCCCTTGAAGTTCTCATCGAACACCAGGACTTGGGCATGCGCAGCGCGCAACGCATCCTGAAGACCAGGATGAGAAAGACTGTAGAATGCGCATCGGACGTCAGTAGCATTCTTGACTGCGGACGCAAAGAGATCACCGCAATCGACGTCCCTGCACATCACGACATCGATCGAACCGGTGTCCTGCACCATGCCCTGATGGACGCACGCAGATACGAGCGTCAATGCAAGGAGACACGACACGACCGATGCCCTCATGAATACTCCCATGGTCCGCATTACGCACCAGACATTCAAAAGGGTTCCCCTCGCTTGAGCGTCAGAATCACGTCGCCTGCGAATCTATGCCTGAAGGAACTGAAAAGAACGACGCATCGAGAAGCGAACCTCAGGATGCGCGCCCAAGATGGCGGAAAGAAGAGGGGAATGACTCGAGCGCCTGCGCGCCAACCCCTGCCGACAATCAACACCCACGATACGGCCGAGGTGCGCCGCATCCTCGTGCGTCACCGAGGCGAACACAAGCATGCCTTCCCTGCATCCATCGGCAGTCCCGATGAATTCACAGAGCGAGGCATCCAAACCATCCTCCAGACAAAGCGGCAGGCAGACGTCCTTGCCGTCAGACTCCACCACTTCGACCTGACGCTTGGTCCCCAACATCCGTCGAAGCGAGAGCACAAGAACCCGCGAGACGGCAGAACCATCATCTCGCACCCGAATCGGACCGCTGCCAGAAGGGATGTCCTTGGCGATCCTACGAAAGATCATGCGAAGAAAACAAGCGTCGCAGAAGCTGCGCGCATTGTACGAGAGCCGCACCGTCGAGCGAACTGCACATGTCGAACACGGTCCGAAGTCCTCTTGCGGCAAAGCCATCACCAGGCGAGAACCCACCCCTTTAAAAGGACTCCGCGAGGACCCATCTGACTATGTCACCATTCTCGAATAGAAACTTTTAAATATCTCGACGACAATCCGTTTGGAGAGCTCTAAACGCTCACCTCTTTTCCCGGGAAGGAGCAATCCTTTCCGGGTTTATTATCACATACGTTTATAAGCGCTGCCAAGCCCACCACGCCATGAACCGCACCCTCGTATCCACCGGCGCAGAAGCACACATCTACAAAGCCCGAATCGAGGACACCTGGTGCGCCATCAAAGAACGCAGCCCGAAATCCTACAGGCTACTTACGCTGGATACGCATCTGCGACGCAGCAGGACCCGAAAAGAAGGACGCATCCTCAAGAAACTGCCGATCCCAGGACCAAAACTCATCAGCTGCGACGAGCAAAGCACCATCACGATGCAGTGGATCGACGGCAGACAAGTCAAAGCAATACTTGACGAACACCCAGAAATCGCCGAGCAGATAGGAACCCACCTCGGCGCCCTGCACGACCACAACATCATCCACGGAGACCTGACCACATCGAACATGATCGAGCGCCAAGGAACCATCCACTTCATCGACTTCGGACTCAGCCACATCTCCACACGCGTTGAAGACCGCGCGGTCGACATCCACCTCTTCAAGCGGGCGCTGGAGAGCAAACACTTCGCCGTCAAGGACGAAGCGTACGCCGCATTCCTCAAGGGATATCGACCCCGCGACAGAGACGCCGTGCTCGCACGCCTGGAAACCGTCGAAGGACGGGGAAGGTACAAACAGAAATGAAGGCAATCGCTACCGCTGCGCTGATGCTGACGCTCATCCTATCCATCCCCTCGCCCGCGATGGCAGCCACATCAGGCCACATGACGCTGCTCACCGTGGCAGAGAACGACGAGATGCAATTCGGAGGCACCGCAGACGTCTACCTCGAGATCCATCCCGGCAAGGGACGCGTCTTCATCGACTCGCTACCACTCACCAAACTCGACACCCAGATCTCGACGCGCTTCGCGCACGAGCTGGCGTGCGACTTCCTGGAGATGGACTGCTCCAACAAGGACTTCTTCTACACCATCCGCGCAGACAGCTCTGTCGTCGGCGGCCCCAGCGCCGGCGGAGCACTGACCGTGCTGACCATCGCAGTCCTCGGCGACCTGCCGCTGGACAACGAGACCGTCATGACCGGGACCATCCAAAGCGGAGGACTCATCGGACCCGTCGCAGGCATCAAA
>JBDRLR010000036.1:0-5447 GCA_043812855.1 Nanobdellota archaeon
ACGACATCGAGGAGATGAAGGAATCCGTCGATGCCCTCATCGAACTGGTCGAGAGGCCCAAGGCGGAGGAATACCGCGACCTCTTCTGGGTCATCAAAGGACGCGCGCCCCTCATCGCGCGATTCGCCGCCGAGAACCAGACCGTGGAGCGCGAAATCCTCTCCTGCAGCGAACTCGACAAGATGCTCTACAAGAACATGAGGATCATCAAGGGAAGAGTGGCCGAAGGCGTGAAGGTCAAGTTCATCACGCCTTTCGACAAAAAGAACGCCGCGGTGTATCGCGCATGGATCGACGCGGGCGTGCAGATCCGCGTCTTCGACACCGTCAAGTTCGGCCTGCTCCCCCGGATCGCGATCTTCGACGGCAAGAAAGGAAGGCTCACCGTCGGCATCCCTGAAGTGCGCAACGAAGAGGACTACATCACGCTCTGGACCGAGAGCAAGGCGTTTAGCGTGATGCTGCGCAACCAGTTCATGCACATGTGGCGAAGCGCAAAGCCGATCCAGAAGTATCTCGACTGACTCTTGCGTTCACGCCCAGACAGAGGTCATGAGCACGATTGACTGTCTGCCAACTCGAGGTAAGCTGAAAGCCAGATCTGCTGCCGTTGCGGGCGAGCGCAAACCAAGAGTCATGAATGCTGACAAGGGGGACGTCCCTCACAGGGATATGTCAGCCAATCACAACCACAGAGGGCGCGAGCAGGGCAGCAGATGAGCGAATGTCGCGATATGCGACCTGAATGAGAGACTCGCAGAGTGCCTATAGCGACCACTTTCTGCTTACCCGCCAACTCCAACAAATTTATAAACTCCTGCTGTCCAAGAGAAGGCATGACCAAGCTGATGCTTGCGGGACTGATCGTCGCGATGATCCTGATCAGCGGATGCTCGATGCTCGGGCTTGACAAGAACGATGATTCCGGCGCGGACACTGGATCGACGATGGACGATGCCGCAGACACAGCATCCCTCGATGATGCCGCCGCGAACGCGCCAGAGGACGACGCCTGCGAAGCGGACACGGACTGCTCCTATGTCTGGTTCACAGGAGGATGCCACACGCAAGCGCACGTCGACGCGGTGATGGGGCAGTGCGAGAGTGGAACCGGTCCCTGCCCCGGAGAAGCGCCGAGACGAGACGGCGTCACGTGCCAGTGCTACGCGAACCGATGCATCACGCACGGGTAAAACCGTGAGGATTGACGTTCTTGGGTGAGGGCCGCATTTGGTGTTGTCCACACTCGACACTACCTACCAATCGTTGAGTCGGGATGATGTTCGTCAGCATACCTGCGCAGCCACTTGACATCAAGGATCTCCTTCGGCCTTGCGAGGCGGACCCTTTGGACCAGTCCGCGGTCGCCCGACTCCTTGGCGAAATACATCGCCTGCTCATGGTTCCCGATGACGAGCAGCGACTCCAGATACTGCCTTGAACCATACTCCTTGCGATTCAGCTGCAGATAGTGCGCGTGTGACGCTCTGAGATGATCAAGCCACGCATGATATAGGTCCTGATCCACCTCAGGTCGCTTCTTGTAGACTGCGCGTATCAAAGCTTCTTCGAGCGGACTGTTCAAGTCCAGGTGCGCGATCTCGTCCTGCGTCAACAAGGCAGCATCCTGGACCGAAGAGATGAAGGATACAAAGCCGGTCCGGTGATGCAGGGCGAACTTGTAGCACTTCAGCGCAGGCGTCAAGGCGCCTTTGTCCGTGTAGTGCTGACCCAGACGCGTGTACGCGTCGTCCATGAGCCTCATCGGTCCGCCGACAGGATCATCGCGGAACAGCTGCATGGAAAGCGTAGGGTCCACGCGGAACTCATTGCCGAGCAGGGGCGGCATGAAGTCGAAGACGATGGCCTGAACACGAGGGATTTCCTTGCCCGAACCGCGCTGCCTGACCTCAGTTGGGATGCGGACCCGCTTGCGTTGTGGCATGGGTCATGCAACCGATAACGCTATTTAAAGAGGTGTGACATCGACGGGGACAGAGTCAGAAATCCTTCCACATGCAGCGGAAGGACTTTCCTTGGGTATACTGGTATCCTTGCGACTCGTACCAACCGACCAGGCCGTCGAAATCACTGTTGACGAAGATCATCACGTGACGGTGCCCGCGGCGTTTGAGCTCCTGCTCGGCGTGATCCATCAGGAGCCGGCCGATGTCATGTCCTCTGTACTCCTTTCGGACCGCGAGGCGGTAGACTGCGGGGCTGAAGGGATCATCCACAAGGTAGATATTGCCGACGACGCAACCATCGCTCTCTGCGACAAGAATCGTGCCTGGATGCTCATCGATCTTCTTCTTGAGGACTTCTCTCGCGTCCCAATCATCCTCGTATATGCTGCCGTCCTCAAGATTCTTCTTGACGTCTTCGTAGTCAGCATCAATATACGGCCGTATCTTGACCTTCAGGGTCATAGATGAAATGGCGTTCCGATGCTATTTAAGCCTTTCGAGGCGGTCGATTCGATCCGGGCGCATCCGGAAAAGCTTTATATTGGGTCACGTCTGCCTCATCGCATGATACGAACACTGATCTTCGACTTCGCGGGAGTCATCACGACCAGCGCGATGTTCCCGCGAGTGGCCGAAGTCCTCGGAAAGAGGACTGGGATGGGCAAAGAGGCGTTCATGGCTCGGCTGAAGACCAAAGAGAAGGAATATCTGCTTGGCGAATGCACCACCAAGGAATACTGGGAAGACGTCTGCCACGGCACGTCCATCCCCTACGCTGATTTCGTGCAGGAGATCTCCTGGTACCAAGTCAACGACGACTTGCTTGACCTGCTCAAGGGACTCAAGGGCAGATACGAACTTGTCCTCCTCTCCGACAACTACGACGCGCTCCTCGACGCGATCAGTCATGATAAGAACCTGGAAGGCATCTTCGCGCACACATTCTACTCCAACCAGCTGCACATGACCAAGATGCACGACAGCGAGAGGATCTTCGCGCACGCCCTCAAGGCATTGCATGCCGAAGCGGATGAATGCGTCTTCATCGACGACAAAGCAGACAACCTGGCGCCCGCGAAGAAGCTTGGGATACGCACGATCCACTTCAAGGATGTCTTGCAGCTCAAGAGGGACCTGGCAACGTATGGTGTCGCCCTGGATTAGGGCGCCTTTCGCATGCATATCGACCAGCGGAATCCGACATCTTTATATACTTGCATGTGTGTGCAAACGTGACAATGAAGAATCTGGAAGAGACCGCAAAGCTGCACAAAGCGCTCGGCGAGCCGATCAGGCTCCGGATCGTCCAATACCTCCTCAAGGAAGGACAATGCACGTGCATCTGCGATCTGAGCACACTTCTGCGACGGGACCAATCAGTCATATTCAGGCACATACAGATACTCAAGGAGGCAGGCGTCCTGGACACGAGAAAGGAAGCCAAGTACCTGATGTGCTGCATCAAAGACAAGAAGAGAATCAAGAGAATGCTGGAGGACACACATGGCTGAGAAGAAAGGATTCATCGGCAAACTGATGGACAAGCTCGACAAGAAACTCGAGAAGAAATCCAAAGAGAAGAAGTGCTGCTGCCAGAAATCCGACGAGAAATGCTAGAAGAGATCGTCGGCTGGATGCTGTACACCGTCATCGGACTCGATCCCGCGGCGCGATGGGCCGGAGCGCTGGAATTCTTCGTCTACGACTCCATCAAGATACTCCTGCTGCTCTTCGGCATGATCGCTATCATCGGGTTCCTTCGGACCTATCTGCCTCAGGAGAAGGTGAAGCGGTGGATGAGCGGCAAGAAGCATGGTTCGGGCAATATCATGGCGTCCCTCTTCGGCGCCATCACTCCCTTCTGCTCCTGCTCCTCTATCCCCATCTTCCTGAGCTTCCTTGAAGCAGGAATACCTCTTGGCGTGACATTCTCATTCCTTATCACCTCGCCGCTGGTGAACGAGTACCTGGTCGTGCTCATGTTCGGCTTCTTCGGCTGGAAGATCGCGCTCGCCTACGTGGCCAGCGGCATCCTCATCGGAGCCGTATCAGGACTCATCCTCGGACGGATGAATCTGGAGCGATACCTGGTCAAGGACCTGCTGTCGAACACCACTGACGCCAAGGAAGCGACGTATGAGCGGGTCAAGCAGAGACTGCGATTCGGGCTGCATGAGGCAGTATCCATCGTGAGGAAACTGTGGATCTGGATCCTCGTCGGTGTCGGGATCGGAGCCCTCATCCACAACTACGTCCCTGCCGAAGCGATACAATCGATCGTGAGCAAAGGAGGCCTACTCTCCGTGCCGATCGCCGTGATCCTCGGCGTACCGATGTACGGCAGCTGCGCAGCCATCGTCCCCATCGCGGTCGTCCTGTTCGAGAAAGGAGTGCCCCTGGGGACGGCATTGGCATTCATGATGGCGATAGCTGCGCTGAGCTTTCCCGAAGCGGTCATCCTGCGACGAGCGATGAGGCTCCAATTGATCGCGATCTTCTTTGGTGTGGTCGCCGCGGCCATCATCCTGACCGGATATCTCTACAACATCCTGCAAGGAATACTGGTTTGAGGCGACAGCGATGCATCCCTCCCTTCGATCTCTAGTGCGGCATTGCACATATCCGCCTCATCATCGCGGCTATTCGAAGACGACTCCTGACAGAAACCTCTGGATCAATATCCTGTCCGCAGGGAATAGATTCAGCGATAATGCCTCCTGCGGAGTGTACCAATCCCAATCCAGCCGCCCCTCCTCGTGAAGATCAGAGAAATCACCCTTATGAAAATCAGCTCTCATGCCGATGGTGACATAATTCTTGTTCTTGTCCGAACGGAAGAAGTCATACACCGACACGAGCTTGACATCCCTGACGACAAGACCGCTCTCTTCGCGCACTTCGCGAACCGCACACTCCTTGAGCGTCTCTCCACTCTCCCAATGCCCGCCAGGGACGCCATAGACTGCGTCTCCCTTACGAGTGTCTTTGCCTATGGCTATCTTCCCATCCTTGACGACCACAGTGGCGACACCTATGGATGGGCGATCAGACACGTCATGTGCAGACATAGTATCTGCTCATGTCCATGGCTTTAAAAATATTTCTGGGGCCTGATAGTCGATTGTTGTTCTTGGAATGCGTCAACGACACATGGATCCTTTCGAGATCGTGCCCATGATGACCTGTTCGACGCAACCGGTCAGCTGATCATCAGGATGACATACACCCATGATACCCGTCAAAGGACCCTCATCAAGACGGATCATCTGCTCATCGGTCAATACCTGCGGAGAACAGACTCCGCTTGTGCACTGACCCCCATCCGTGCAGGGCTCACCTGCCTCCTTGAACGAGAGCAGACAGACACCCTGCTCATCCGACCATTCTCCCCCGATGCTTTCGCAGGAATTCCTATCTCTTTGCGGATGATGCTCAGGCAAGGACGCATAGAAGAGCCCAAGACCGATGCCCAACACGACG
>JBDRLR010000037.1:0-9213 GCA_043812855.1 Nanobdellota archaeon
CGTCGTGTCGCCTCGTTTGCGTCCAGTCGGGAAAGGACGGTCTCAAGGTCGCTTGAGCCATGGCGCTCCTGGACTGCGTAGACGGTTCCCCTGCCGAGGCTGACGACGGTGCCGATGGGTTTGGCGAAGAGGCTGATGCCCGCCTCGTCCGGATGACTGGCGAGGTATTCTTGCGTGACGTGGTCGATGATGCGCATGGCCCTCAGTTTCATCTGGGAATTCGCCCCTGCGTCGAAGATGTAGGGGAAACCCTCGTATTTCCATACATCGATCCCTCTGGGGGTCTGCCTCGCTTGGGCCATCCGGCCGCTTCCGGAACGCTTGAGCTTGTCTTGTATCTTGGCGAGCACGTTCGGAGTCTTCTGGTCCATGATCGAGTAGAACTTCTCCGCCATGAAGAGGAAGCCCAGCCGGTCATCCATATTCTCTTGACGCGATTGCGTGATCATCTTGCGTATGTACTTCTCGCTCAACGAGAATGAGTTGCGTGTCCCGACAGGCAGGGCCGCCACGGCGAGGCGAAGATACGCTTCGCTGTCCGGTTCGGAGCAGTCGCGGCGTGTTTGCCGAAGGCGTTCGAGCGCTTCCTTGCTGCTGGCTCGAAGATGGGCTTTGTAGTTTTTCGGCTCTCGTGTCCATCGACGGAACAAGGAGAACGTGTACAGGGCTTCCGCGAAGAGGGCTTCGTTGATGGCGGTCACGCCGAGGGAGAAGACGCTTGTTCTTTTAAGCGATGCGCTCCCGTGGGGTAAGTAGAATGCGATGATTGCTGCCCTTAAGGGCGAGCACGAACCGGTGCAGAAGAGAGCGGACAAGGGGGGCCCCAGACGGGGACATGTCCGCTTTCCGTGAGTTGGGTGTGATGCGAGCGAGGCAGCGATTTTTAGAAAGGAATATTATGCTTACCCGCTCCCGTGATAAATCATTTAAATGGGCTTGGTGTCTGGCCGTAGATGGCGAAGAAGAATCCTGTTCCGGCGAAGTCCCGCGAGATTGACCAGGCGCGCAGCGATCTCAAGGAGGGCAGGCTCGATGAAGCCTTGTCCAAGGCGATGGCGCTCGGCGAGGACGCCGACGCGTTGGCCCTCATCGGCGATGTGTTCGCGCAGAAGAGTGAGGCAAGCAGGGCGGTCAGCGCGTACAAGAAGAGCCTGCGCGTCCATGATGCCGCCGCTGTCCGGCGAAAGCTGGGCTCTCTGTACCTGACGCTCAAGATGTTCGGGCTCGCCGAGGATCACCTTGTCGCCGCGGTGGAGTTGGATCCTTCGTCTGTGGATGCGTTTCGCGATCTTGCTCGTGCGCAGTTCATGCAGAAGCGGTTCTCGCAGGCCATCGCGACCGCGAAGGCCGCTCTCGGTGCGACAGGGAACAAGGAATTCGCGGATCTGGTGGCGAAGTTCGAGGAGAGGATCCCTGGCTTGAAGGCGAAGTATCGTACCATCGAGGAGTATGAGGAGCGGATAGCTGCCGATCCGCATGACGTGAACGCGTATACTTCGATTGCGGACTACTATCTTTCTCGTCAGGATTTCTTCATGGCGCAGTCCTGGCTGCAAAGATGCGTGGACGTCAACCCTAAGTATGTCGGAGCGTATCTGAATCTGGGCGCGTACTATCATAAGCGCAAGCATTTCGGGAAGGTGGTCGAGGTGTTGGAATCAGCCATGCTGATCAAGACTGATGATGTCAAGGTGACCGCGACGATCCTCACGAACATGGCGATCGCGTGTCTTGGCATGGATGATTTCAAGCGGGCGAGGATGTATCTTGACAAGGCCATGGATCTCGATCCGCCGAACAAGGAGTTCATCTTGTCGCTCTATCAGCAGATCCAGAAGGAGTGATCAGAGGTCGCGCAGGAACTTGTTCTTCTTATCGACGAGTATGTTGATCGGCTCGATCGGTTTCTCGGCGATGCCGAATGCCATGACGATGATCTCATCGCCGACTTTCACCAGATGGGCGGCCGCGCCGTTCATGCAGATGATGCCTGATCCTCGCTCACCCTTGATGACATAGGTGAAGAGCCGCGCGCCGTTGGTGTTGTCGACGACCATGACTTGCTCGCCTTCCCAGATGTCCGCTCGCGTCAGAAGGTCTTCGTCGATGGTGATCGATCCGATGTAGTCAAGGTCCGCTTGCGTGACGGTCGCCTTGTGGATCTTGGATCGGAGCATGGTGCGCATCATGCGAGTGGGAAGTGAGACCTGCTATATATACTTGACCGGTGCAAACATATTTATACTTCGGAGTCAGACAGGCATCATGATCACAGGCATAATCTTCTGGATTGTCTTCGCAGTCATCGCCGTCGGCCTCGTCTGGCTCTTCTTCAAGCTCACCAAGAAGATCTTCGTGCTCGCCCTCAATTCGCTTATCGGCGTCTTTGCGTTGTTCGGCTTCAACCAGCTGCTCGACGCGAACGTCCACATCAATTTCTGGTCAGTCATCATCACTGCGATCGGAGGCATCTTCGGATTCGCGGCGGTCCTCATCCTGCACTATGCAGGTTGGTTTTTCTAGTCGAAAAGTAGACGTTTTCCGTCGGCGTGGATTTTGGGATGCCGAATGATGTGATCGAGGTGGATCTTGGCATAGATGTTTCCTCCGAACCATGCGTTGCTTCCGTTGGCGATGTGGCAGGTGCCGAAGGTCTTCTCGTCGATGATGGTCGCGCCGACGACCCTGGCCTTCTTGTTGAGCGCCATGGAGAATTCGCCGATGCGTCGGTTGCCGTCGGGATTCTTGGCGTGGGCGTCCGCCCAGTCGAGGGTGTTGGCGAGCATCCTTCCTTCAGGGGAGTCCGATATGCGAGCGATCTTGCCTTTCTCGATCCTCAGCTCGAGTGGATTCTGCGCGAGGATGGTCTGGTCGCGCAGACGGATGCTGCCGTCGACGACGATGGTGCCTTCCACTCCTTGTCTTCCTTCGGGAGGGATGTACGTCTCGCCGCACGGCAGGTTGCCTCCCGTGCCGAATCGGGTATAGTCGCCCGCGTTGGCGACCGCGGTCTTTCCGTCGACGTTGACGATGAAATCGCTTCCTTCTTTGCTCGTCACGTGGATCTCGCGGGCAGCATCCATGCTCGCCTTTATGCGCGCGGCGTTTCGTTGCAGATCATGGTAGTCGATGTCGAACGTGTCGATGATGTTCGCTGCCTGCTCGCTTCGGATTCCTCCGAAGCTTGATGCCGAGATGAATTTGTGTTGGTTCTGCCTTGCGTATTTTCGGAAGCTCAGGCCGACTCTGCCTATGGAGCCGAGGCGGTTGGACATGGAGATGATGATTGCGCTTCGCGGCGGCAGGCGTCGAAGCTGCTCGATGAGACCGGGATCGGCCGCTTCACCCCGGAATCGCGCTGTCTGGACGTGTTGCTTGAAAGGGATGCCTAGTTCATTCAGGGCACGGCGATATGCGATGTGGATCGCTGGCGCCACCCTGCTGCTCGGTGTGCCTTCGTCCGAAAGGAGGAGTATTGATTCGTCCGTTGGCGCAAGGCACGTCTTGATGACTCTCTTGAATATGTTGACGTCGATTTCGTCGGCGATGGTCTCTGCGCGCATGCTGCAGGTGCGCAGCGCCAGGCATATAAACATTTCTGATTCGCCCGATGAGTAGTGATAAAAATGTTTAAATACGCGGTGGCTGCATGAGACATATGCTGACGGTGTTCGAGTTTGACCAGAGCTCTGGTGATTTCAACGAGATTTCTCTGGAGGATATGCGTTTTGAGCGGGTGAAATGGATCAACTGCGTCAATCCGAGCGAGGCTGAGATGCAGACGTTGGCGGAGAAGATCAGTGTTTCTCCGCAGAGCATCACGTCCGCTCTTGATGCTGACCAGGTGCCGATCACCACGGAGGAGGGTCACTTCTCCAAGATAGTCATCCGGGCTCCTCTGCGCAAGAAGGGAGTCGTCGTGACGACGTCGTTCACCATCCTGTTGTCCGAGCATCTCATCGTGACGTTCAGCGCGCATGATATCGACGTCTTCCGCACGTTCATGCAGAAGGGTCCGCAGACGCACAGGCAGATCCTGCAGCGAGGCACTCCTTTTCTGCTCAAGCGCATCATCGAGGAGGTGACGATTGATTTCTTCAGGATCCTTGACACGGTCGAGTCGCAGATCGACAGGATCGAGACGCATGCCATCTATCACCCTGACCAGAATACGGTCAAGGAGATATTCGGTCTGCAGAAGACGCTAATCTTCTTCCACAAGGCGTTCTCAGGGAACCGGGACGTCATCAGCAATATCGAGCGGGAGGATGTCGAGCATGTGCCTGCGGAGAGCGCCAAGGAGTTCGCGAGCCTGTTCCACAAGACGGTGCAGCTCTCTGATCAGGCGACGACGTATCGCGAGATCCTCACCGAGACGCTCGAGGTGTACGCGAGCAGCGTCTCGAACAACTTGAACGTCATCATGAAACGCATGACCGCCTATGGCTCGATCATCCTGGTGCCGACCCTCATCAGCGGCATCTACGGAATGAATTTCCATGTTCTTCCTGAGGTGTCGTGGAAGTATGGCTACGCCTTCGCCTTGGGCTTGATGGTCGTCAGCGTCGCCGCCATCAGCGTGTATTTCAAGAGGAAGGGGTACTTCTAGAAAGCATTATATACTCATTTGCCCAAGATGTCTTTGGTGATTCAACATGAGTGAAGTCAACATGGCGAACTTGAAGTCGTTCCTTGAACACATTGTCAAGGACAGGAGTGATGATCCCAAAACCGTGCGGATGCAAATGCGTATCTTAGCTCAGTGCGTTCTTGCCTTGGCCAAAGAGGTCGAGAGTCTCAGAGAAGGGAGGCGGTAGTTTCGCGCAAGTTCTGGCTGTGTCCGTGGACCTTGTCGCCTGCGCACCTCAACGTTTTTAAACAGGCCTCGCCATCTTCCGCTCCATGCCTGAGTACAATGACCGCATAAAGGATCTGGAGGCTGAGGTCGCCAAGACCAAGTATAACAAGAGTACGCAGCACCATATCGGTCTGGTCAAGGCCAAGATAGCCAAGCTCAAGGAGAAGGAGCAGGCCAGGGGCAGCAAGAAGGGCAAGACTGAGGGCTATTCCGTCCGAAAGACTGGCGATGGCACAGTCCTGCTCCTCGGCTTTCCGAGCGTAGGGAAGAGCACCTTGCTCAATGCGCTCACCAACGCCAATTCGGAGGTTGCGGCCTACGCCTTCACGACACTCACCTGCATCCCTGGCCTGCTGGACTATAAGCATGCCAAGATCCAGATACTTGACGTTCCAGGTATCGTCAAGGGCGCGGCGAGCGGCAAGGGAAGGGGTAAAGAGGTCTTGGCGGTCATGCGTAGCGCTGACCTCGCGCTGATAATCGTTGACGCCCTTCATCCGGAGCACTTCGACGTCCTCATCAAGGAGGTCTATGATTCAGGGATCAGGCTCAATCAGCGTCGGCCCGACGTGAGGGTCAAGAAGACTGCCAAGGATGGCCTGCGGATCGGTCGCACGGTGCGCACGCCTGATCTTTCGGATGCGACGCTGACGGCGGTCTTGCGTGAGCTGGGCATCAACAACGCAGAGGTCCTCATCCGTGAGCCTATCGATGTGGACCGGCTCATCGACATCGTCGAGGGAAACAAGGTCTACATGCCCAGCGTGACGGTCATCAACAAGGCGGATCTGGTCACTGCTGAGCGTCTCAAGGCAGTCAAACGCAAGGTGCGCAGCGATATCGAGATATCCGCGCACAAGAAGGATCACACCGAGGAGCTCAAGGATATCATCTTCAACAAGCTTGACCTCATCCGACTCTATCTCAAGGAGCCGGGCAAGCCTGCGGACATGGTGGAGCCGCTCATCGTCCATAAGGACGCGACGATCGGGGAAGTCTGCACGAAGCTGCATCGTGATTTCCTGGACAAGTTCCGCTTCGCCCGTGTCTGGGGTCTCTCGGCGAAGTTCGATGGTCAGCGTGTCATGGCAAAGCATGTCCTCATCGATGAGGATGTCCTCGAGATCCATCTGGTCTGAATGGGCCGCGATGAGAATGTCTGTTCTTGCCCTTACTGGTGAGCGTCAGTCCTTTTTGGGAGAACGGCGACAAAGGGGAAGCTCCCTACGGGAATATGTCGCCAATCGAAAGGGTGCGATAACGCGAGCTGGGCAAGACAGGTCGAGCGTGACGAGACTTTCATCGCGACCGTTTGAATGAATAAGTTTTAATAGTTCTCTCGTCCATGCCGATCCATGCCTGAAGGGATGCGGGATCGGGTGATGATGGTGTGCGACTTCGCCAACGGATTGAGCGATGCTGCCATCCGGGCCTCGACAGGGGATCCTGCGGGGCATGTCGCCCACTCGCTGATTCTTGAGCGATTGCATGCCTGCCAGTCAGTCACGCAGGAGGAATGCGCAAGCGGTCTGGACGCGGAGAACAACGTGCTGTACCCTATCCTGGAGGCTCTCGAGACGTTCGATGATGATGCGGTCACCAGGGCGCAGGATGACATCATCATGCATCAGTCGGCCTCGCGCACGCATCACGCGGTTGTGCACGGGTTGGGAGAGTTGCATGATGTCGTCTTGGACGCGCAGGACCTGTTCCGTGGTGAGATCAATCATAACCGGTCCATGCGCGGCAAGCATGACCTCAGCGAGGCGCATGTCAAGGCGATCCTCAGGGATAAACGTATGCGTCGGCACGCAAGTGTGGACGTCTCGGCCAGCAAGATACATGACCTTAAGGATAAGTACTGTGGAGACATAGCTGAGTTCATGGCGTCGATGGATGCGCTCAGCGATGACGCTGGCACGTCGCCGTTGGCGCTGCTTGAGATGATGGATATGCCTGTTCAGAGCAGGCTGCACTCTCTTCCTGCGCTCATGGATGCCATGCGCTCCACAGTCTCGCACGCGTCGAGGGTGCTGAACTCAGATGCGGACGCACAGGTCAGGGCGGCCGCTGCGAGCACGCATGATGCTGGACTGTTGGCTCTGCTGTACTCTGGGTTTGTATTGGTCGCTTCCGCCCTTGAGCACATCCTTGTGCCTTTTGTCGATGAGGCTGCAAAAAACATTTATAGAGGGACTATTGGTGAAGCAGTATGAATATCGATGCCGCATCGATGCAGCGGACGGTCAAGTCGTCTGAGAAGAGGGTGGAGGCGCTATACGCGGACATTCTCGAGTATTTCATGGGCTGCACGAAGCTGCAGAAGTATGCGTGGGGCCTCTTCGGCCTCGGTCTGGTATTAATAACTATCGCAGTTATCCTTTGGTGATATCAATAAGCTTATATATTAATGCCTCTAGGGCTCTTCTAGTACATAGCGTATGGATAGGTGGTGAACGATCGGACAACAGGAAGTGTATGATTTTCTCTGTAAGAACCGTGCCGATTGGTATACATCACGCGAGATCAGCGCGCAGCTTGGCGTCTCGATCGGCAGCGTCACGATGAGCCTTAAGAAGTTGCGCAAGACGAACATCATCCAGTACAAGAATACGGGCAAGCGCAACACGTACCAGTACCGCGTAAGCTGAGTTCTTCGTGGGCTACGCCGTGCTTACGGGCGAACGACCACCTCTCGCGGATCGTGTGTGTCGCGAGGGGTTGGTTCGCGAAGCGAGCCCCAGAAATCTCTGATTTCTCGTGTCCATCCGGGGACGCAGCACATTCAATAACCACTGAGATTCGTGAGCGGCACGGCAGCCCCTCAGAATACCTAAACCTTTTAATACCCATCAGGACACCCGATGACCATGGTTGAGATGATCAAACTGACCCTTCCTGACGGTTCCGTCCAGGAGCATCCCATAGGCGTGACTGGCTTGGCGATCGCTGAGAAGATTTCTGTCAAGCTTGCGGAGGCTGCCCTTGCGGTCAAGGTGAACGATAGGCTTCTGGACGTCAAGCGTCCGATCCGCGACTCAGGGGACTTCCACCTCATCACAGTCAAGGATTCTAAGGAAGCGCTGGAGATCATCAGGCATAGCACTGCGCATCTGATGGCGCAGGCCATCAAGCGTCTGTTTCCCAAAGCGAATCCGACGATCGGTCCCGTCATCGAGGACGGCTTCTATTATGATTTTGACAATCTACAGATTTCGTCGGAGGATCTGCCTAGGATCGAGGACGAGATGCGACGGATCGCCGCCGAGGGCTTGTCCGTCAAGCGTGAGGAGTGGGATAAGAAGAAGGCGCGTGCGTTCTTCAAGGACGAGAAGTACAAGCTTGAGCTCATAAAGGATATAGATGAGAGCACAGTCTCAATCTACACGCAGGGTGATTTCACTGATCTGTGTCGTGGGCCGCATCTTCCGAAGGTAGGCATGGTCGGCACGTTCAAGCTCATGAAGCTTGCTGGCGCCTATTGGCGAGGGGATGCGAGGAACGCCCAGCTCACCCGCATCTATGGCACGGCATGGCTGTCCGAGAAGGACCTTAAGGACTATCTTGAGCGGTTGGAGGAAGCTGAGAAGAGGGATCACAGGCTGCTTGGCAAGCAGCTTGAGCTGTTCAGCTTCCATGAAGAGAGTCCGGGAACGCCGTTCTTCCATCCGAAGGGCGCGATCATCTACAATGAGCTTCTCAGGTTCATGCGCGAGGAGTACGTCAAGCGCGGCTATCACGAGGTCATCACACCTTTGCTGTATGACAAGTCGCTGTGGGAGACCAGCGGTCACTGGGCGCATTTCCGCGATGACATGTTCGTCATGGCCGTCGATGGGAAGGAGGCCAGCCTCAAGCCGATGAATTGCCCGAGCCATTGCCTGATGTATCGGACCAGGGTCCGCAGCTATCGTGAGCTGCCGCTTCGCCTCGCCGACTTCGCGCCTCTGCACCGCAACGAGCTCAAGGGTGTCTTGTCGGGTCTGACGAGGGTGCGTAAGTTCTCCCAGGATGATGCGCACATCTTCTGCGCCCCTGAGCAGATGCAGTCAGAGATAGAGTCGCTCCTTCAGTTCGTCGAGTACGTGTTCAAGGGTGTCTTCGACTTCGAGTATGAGTTGAAGCTCAGCACCAAGCCAGAGAGTGCCATGGGTGAGCAGGATCTCTGGGACAAGGCAGAGGCCGCATTGACTGAAGCCCTCCAAAAGACAGGCAAGCCTTTTGAGGTCGCACATGGTGATGGCGCGTTCTATGGTCCTAAAGTCGACTTCGTGATCCGTGACGCATTGGGGAGGGGTTGGCAGCTTGCGACGGTGCAGGTCGACTTCCAGATGCCCCTGCGTTTCGGCTTGGAG
>JBDRLR010000038.1:0-3573 GCA_043812855.1 Nanobdellota archaeon
CCGCAAGGAATCACCCTGTCGTGATGATGTTGGCGAAGGCCTGCGCAAGAAGCGTGGACATGACGAAATAGACGATGAGGCTGCTGAACAAGAAGGCAGGGATGTACTTGAGACCCCCCTTGATGCTCCCCTTCTCGATGATCGAGATGATCATGCTGCTGAAGATGGCCACCGTCGCGATCGCCATGGCGGAGAATATCTTGAAGTCCCTCGGATCGATGGCGACATCACCGAAACTCACCGGAAGGCCCGCCCCTCCCGCGTTCGAGGTGCCGCTGAGCGTCGAGGTGAACCCGATGATGATCTGCAGGAGCTGAGACGAGAGCGCGAAGAGCCCAGGACTGATCAGGATGACGATGACGCCGATGAAGATCATGTACGACACCGTCGCCGCGGCCATCTCCGCCTTGAGCGCCCGCGTCTTGCGCAGATTCTCGATGATCTTATCGATGATCTGCGTCACCTTACCGCCCGACTCAAGCTCACCGATGAGAAGACTGAACGATCGCTTGAGGATCGGAGAATCATACTTCTTCGAGAACTCGAAAAGGGCTTCCGTGACGTCGTTGCCCGTGACGACCTTCTTGGAGACGATGGTAACCTCCTTGGCAAGGATGCCGAACTCAGGCTTGATGGCTGACCACAGGGATCGCTCGAAGGAAAGACCTCCCTTGAGATTCGTGCTTACCAGCGTCAAGTAATCCGGAAGGCGATCCTCGAGCTCCTGTGTGCGCTTGTAGATCTTGATGTTCAGATAGAAATACATGACGCCGATCATGGCGAAGGTGATGATCAATTCACAGGCCACCCAGATCAACAGGGCCGCGATCGTTGCGGGGACCGTCGCCAACGTCTTGAACAAGGGGACAAAGAGCAACCAGAAAACTGGCATCGTCAGGATCGCACCCACGAAGAACAAGGCGCCGAAGCCCGCATAGGGGACCTCGTCGAAACCCGCCTTCATCAAGTAGTCGCGGATCGTCGGCCTGATCCTCTTGAAGATCAACTCCTTGCCCAACTTCGCGAGGGTCTCCTGGATCGCGTTGATCATACGTTCACATCCGGCCTGATGATCTTGAACATGGACAAGAAGATCATCTGCACCATGACCATGGCTCCAAGCACGAGCATGAAGGTCCCCATATCGACCGCCAAGCTGACAAGGCTCGCGACCACGATGGCGATAGTCACTCCAAGCGAAGGGATCACGATAGCCATGAGCATGTAGAAGAGCGTCATGCTGTTGAGCTTCTTGCCGTACCGCTGGATCTCGATCAGCTGCTCCTCGGCGATCTCGTCGAGGATGGCGCTGAGGAACTGTGTGACGTCGATACCTATCTTCAATGCGTTGGTGATCTGGAAGAGGATACGCCGGAACCTCTGGCTCGGCGTGTAGTACGACTCCATCTCGAGCGCCTTCTCAAGCGGCGTGCCAAGCTCGATCTCCCTGACAATCTCGGCGAAATACTTCGACGCCACGCCATAGCTCTTCGACGCCTCGATGAGCGCGTTCATCAAGGGTTGGCCTGTGTTGAGCTTGATGAGGAGGAACCTGCCTGCGAAGAGGACCTCGCGGTCGATATCCTTCGCCCGCCTGCGGATGAGGGCGTCGACGTACCTGATATTGATCGAGAAGAACATCACGAAGAAGAGAAGGAACACCAGGACCGGAATCATCATGGATGACTTGGACTTGAGCACGATGAAGAACGCGAACATCGCGAATCCGATCGCCATCGTCAAGGCGCCGCGGAACTTCTGCTTCGTGTAGGCCTCAGGAGACATGTCCACATGCGCTATCTTGAGTTTCCTCTTTAGATCAGGGAACAACGCGGCCAGCTGGGCATAAATACTCATCTCCTCACCTCTCCCTAATCCAAACGCAAGTGACCCATATAATACTTGCTGAGCACAAGCCCGATCTCATCCACATTCTCTATCTTCTCCTTGACAAGCCACTTGAGTATGCGCACCTTCTGCTTGAGATCGATCTCGATCTCCTGACGCGTCAGACCCGTGTAGAGCTCAAGGCGGTCGATCATCGTCTCCGACTCATGCACCTTCTCAAGGATGTCCTCATGGATGTTGAGCTGAAGCAGCACATTCGGGTCGCCGTTGGGCAAGACCTCAGCGATCTGCAAGGTCCGCCTGCGGTTGGTACGACGATTACGGTTCTGCACGATGACCAGCGACAAGGCCGAGATCATCGGCTTGGGGATATCGATCGGCGGATTCGTCAGGCGGGTGATGACCTCACGCGCGTTGTTGGCGTGGATGGTCGCGTACACGCTATGGCCCGTATGCATCGCCTCAAGGAGGACTTGAGCCTCGCGCTGACGACGGATCTCTCCCACCAGGATACGATCAGGACGCATACGCAACGTGTTGACGAGAAGATCAAGCATGGAGACTCCACCCTTGCCTTCCGGGTTGGGCAGACGCGTCTCAAGAGGCACCCAGTGCAGCGTCTTCGGCAGGACAAGCTCACGGGTATCCTCGATGCTGAGGATGCGCTGATTCGGAGGGAAGAAATTGCTGATGACATTGAGCATCGACGTCTTCCCCGCGCCTGTCCCTCCCGCGACGAGGATGGACAGCTCGTTCTGCATGGCGAGCCAGATGAGTGCCGCCGCCTCGACGCTGATGGTGCCGACACGGATGAATCGAGTGATGGTCCAAGGATCCTCCGCGAACTTTCGGATCGTGATCGTGTTCCCGAACGACGAGATGGGACTGAGCGTCGCGTTCACCCTGTCCCCCGTCAAGAGGTGGGCGTCCATCAAGGGATTGAGCGTCGTGATCTCCTTTCCGACATCGCGCCCGATGATGGTCGCGAAATGACGGATCCTGCTCTCCGTGAAGATCCTGATGTTCGTGGTGAGCCAGCCATACTTCTTATGGTACACCCACACGGGCTCCTTGCTGCTGTTGATACAGACCTCTTCGATATCAGGATCCTTGAGCAGGATCTCGATCTTGCCAAGGCCCAGATTCTCCTCAGAGATGTAATTGATCAGCATGTTCCTCGTGCTCTCGTTGGCGCCGGGGAAATACTTCGTTATGAGCTGGCCGATCTCATGCTTGAACTGCTCACGGATGTTGACGTTCTCCGCCGACTCGGCGGCCTGGATATCCGACACGCTCGCCTTGGAGATGAAGTCCTGGCGGATCTTCTCGAGGATGATCTTGGTCGTGTCCGAGATGTTCGTGATCGACACGCTGTAGTCAGGGACCGGCTTGTCATCACGGGCGACGATGCGTACCTCTATGAGGATGTTGTTCATGTTCAACGTATACTTGTCGATCAAATTCTTGCTAATTGTAGGCATGTTGCATCATCCCTTCCGCTTCCCTGAGCCTGATCTTCGCCGCCAGATGGCCTGGCCTGATCGCGAGCACCTGTCTGAAGAGCGCCACCGCCTCCTCGACCCGATGATTGTACAACTTCTCCAAGGCCTGCATGTAGACGACCTGCGCGTTCTGCGACTGCGGCGTATCCTGTGCGCCCAACGCAGAGACCTTCTTGGCATAATGATCGAGGAGATTATGATACGGCGTCTTATTGTAATGGTC
>JBDRLR010000039.1:0-2397 GCA_043812855.1 Nanobdellota archaeon
GGGGAGCCGCGGCGGTTCTCGTGCAGCCAGTCCGATGACGAGCCGCAGGGCTGTTCCGTCTTGACCGAGATGCCGTCGGGCGAGCGGAAGTGGATCTGGGTCCCTCAGGTGAAACCGTAGGGGGAAGGAATGAAGCGATGAGGATGACCACCGAATCTCTGGTTCGAGAAGTCCTCGGGGGTGCCTTCGTTTCTATAGGACGGTACGGCCCCTACCGTGTGATGGTTACGTACTGTCAGCTAAAGGCGGACGGTTCACGGAAATACGATTCCCTGGAAGTCGCAGCAGCCCCACATCTTCCCTGGACTCAGAGGGCACTAGATCTGTACCTTGCCGGCATGGTCGCCGGCGCGGCGGTGTCCGCGGGTGTCATTCGGAAAGAGGAAGGAATGAAGATGAAAAACGAAGATGTTCCTTTTGTTGGGTTTGACGACACCAAACAACAGGAGGCATTCGACACGCTTGGTAAGGTTGTCGGCCAGGCAGTTCACACGCTAGTGAGTCATCCTCTGGGACCTTCACCGGAGAAAGTATTCTCGTGGCTCCACCGCGCCGTAGCTGCGATGCGTGGAGAAGAGGTGGCTAATGTTGTTACAAACGTCACCTCCAAATTGTACGAAGAAGCCAGGAAAAAGGCTGAAGAATGACTGAGGAGCAGGACCAGATCGCCGACCTGGAGCAGCGCGTCGTCGACGACGAGACGATCGCCCGCATCCAGGCGCCGATCCTGAAGCGACTGGAGCGGACAGAAAACCTCCTCCTAGACGTTCTGCGCGACCAGCAGCAGGCCAAGGGCATCTACTACTGCGAGAAATGCCACGGCCGGGTTTTGTCTAATCGCTGTATCATGAGGAAGGACGACGATGGCGTGGAACGGTACTGGCACCACGAGTGCGACAACCTCGTCTTTGAGGAAGACCCATGACCCTGCATGAACCACTGTCAAACCACAAGCCGCTGCCGCTCTGGCTCTGCTTCGCGTCAGGAGACGACGGCGGAGGATGGCGCTGTTGGCGCTGCCACAAACGGCCGGAAGTCGATCCGCGACTCTTCGCCAACCTTCCGCGATGTCCTCACTGCCACTGGGACGGCGTGTCGGAAAAAGGAATGACCCATGACCCACGATGAATTTGCCGTGTCGGTCTACGACGCCGTGACCTACCTTCTCGAAACCACGGTCACGGAGGAGCGCGTGCGCGACACGATCCGCCACCTCGACATCGGCGAGGACGTGCTCGTGCTCCAGTCCCCGGCCGAGATCAAGGTGCAACTCGTCTGGAACGACCTGATCCAGTGGCTCGAAGACGAGGGCAGCCTGCGCGACGAGTACCCGCTGGATCTCGTCGAGGGCATCTGCGGGGCTCAGGCTCACACCTGGATCGCGATCCGCAACGCGGAGCACGACTTCGACCGCGACACCGTCGAGCCGGTGTTCATCCTGGACGTGGTCCCGCCGCTCGCCATCCCGGCTCCGATCATGATCGGACCAGGCAGCCCGCTGCGCCTGTGCTACAAGAAAAGGACGGTGAAGGGATGATCCGCCTGCACCACATCAGCGACCTGCACGTTCGCGGAAGCGTGAAGCACAACGAGGTCGTCAGGGAGAAGCTCGACGATCTGCTGAAGAATCGCATCACCTTGGACGACGTCCTCACCCGCTCGGGCGAGATCCTCGGGAGGGACGAATGAACCATGAGTGGATGCCTCGCAATTTGCGCTGGACGTGCATGCCATCATGTACCGGTGAGGATACCGAGTCGGTCGAATACGACATCGCCAGCAGGGGAAGAGAGACATTCTACCTAGAGGACGACAGCGGGGGTGAGCCATATATGATGATACTCGGGGGGTTTGATGAGCGTTGGTATATTGGCAACTCTTGGATCGATGGGACTAATAATTTGACGTTCAACACCCTTAGAGATGCCATGACATTCTGCGTTTTTGCTGTCGCGCAGGACAGAATGATAGCCTATCTAGAAGATAGGCTCGAGGCCAGCGTTTCGTGCGGAAAAGGCCGCGACGATCTCATCGACGGCCTTGTTGAGGCGATGCGCGACATAGACGAAATCATTGTCAAAAAGAAGACAGCCTCAAAACCAAGGCGGATCGAGAAGGATACCGAAGAGTGCCGTCGTGGGATAGTCAGAGTAGCAAATGATCTGACTTCAAGGATAGAGGTGGCCAAAAAGACAAGCGATTTGATAAGGCGTGGTGGAGATAGGGACGGAGTATCCCCATCAGTGATGAACAGAAACTCAGACATTGATCATCCGTTCGTCAAGCTGCGATGCGACCGCTCGGACGAAGATGAAAAACTCTGCAATGATTACTGGGGGTCGGTCACAGGGAGCATGGACGAATGAAGATCTTCCACATCAGCGACCTGCACGTCCG
>JBDRLR010000040.1:0-2993 GCA_043812855.1 Nanobdellota archaeon
TCCTGCTTCTCTGCGTCGCGAGGACTTGAACCGAAGGAGGACGAGAGAGCGCCTCATAGGTCTGCGTCGAACCGTCAAACATCCTCTGGCGCCAATGATAGACATCGAAAAGGGATCCATGAAAGACAACCTTCGCGCGCTGGGGAATGAGCATACGCGGACAGAAGGCTTCTTATATAAAAAATCGACTGCGAGTCATGCAATGGCATGGCTGCTCCTGGCCTGCTCATACTGTCTGGTTTCTTGGTTGGCTGACATGTCCCCGTCAGGGGCGTCCCCCTTGTCAGCAGTATTTTACGCTGGCTTGTGTTCGCCCGTAATGCCAGGAGCAGCCATATCCCTGATTGAAAACCAACAACAACCTTTATAAATAGAATGGGGTTTCGACGAGGCATGTTCGAAATCAACGTGCTGGAACAAGCCAAGAACAAGCTCGTCTTCGAGCTCAAAGGCGCCGACCACACTTTCTGCAACGTCCTCAAAGCGGAACTGGTCAAAGACAAGGACGTCGACATCGCCACCTACTCCATCAAACACCCGCTCATCGGCATCCCCAAGATCACGTTGATCACCAAGGGAAAGGATCCCAAACAAGCGATCCTTGACGCCACGGCCCGATTGGCCAAGACCAACAAGGAATTCCTGACCAAGTTCAAGAAGGCGCAATAGGTACATTTCTGTGCGTCCATCGTTTCCATCCTTTTGGGTGAGCAGTATACTGTTCTCAGAGGTGACAAGGGGATGCCGTTGTCGCGGGAGATATCACCAGTCCATTCCACAGCCAATGCGAACAGGACGGAAACGAGGCCCTTTCGCCGTTGGGGTGTATAGAACATTCCGCTTCAGTGCGGTTGCTGCCAACCGTTTGGGCGGTTGACGGCCAGGTGGGTTGCCCTGCGGGCAAGCCCACACCTTAAAACCACACAACAGCCCCCTTGTCGGCGTGCTTCCGCCTTCGATGATGCTCCGCGGAAATGCGAAGCATTTCCGAGGTGTGGGAACTGAAGTTCCCTATGCCGAAAAGCGTCGCTTTTCGAGCATCCCGAAAATCAGCGAAAACAGCGGTTTTCGCGCACGGGAAAGGGAACCTTTCCGTGTGCCAGAAATCTCCGATTTCTGAGCGTGCCGAAAATCCTCAATTTTCGCGCACTCCGATTTTCGCGACGCCCGTAAGGGCAGCAACCTGAATGTTCTACACACCCGCGCCGTTGGCAAGCTTTAAATACATGCGCGCTCTTGAGACAGCATGATCAGCCCCGAGGACGGACAACTCCTGCTTGAGCTCGCACGCGCAGCCATAGAAAGCCAATTCACCGAAGAAGAGGTCGACATCAACGGCTATCTCCACATCTCTGAGAAACAAGGCGTCTTCGTCACGCTCAAGAAACACGGAGCCCTGCGCGGATGCATGGGCATCACCCAACCCATATACCCTATCTACCAAGCCTGCATCGAAGCGGCGACCAGCGCCGCCTTCGAAGACCCGCGATTCCCCGCGCTGACCGAACTGGAACTCGACGACATCCGCATCGATCTGAGCCTGCTCTCACTTGCCGAAGCCATCCAAGTGGACGACGCCGAAGACCTGTCCTCACTCATCAAGATAGGCAAGCACGGCCTCATGCTCAAACACAAGAACCGAAGCGCCCTGCTCCTCCCTGAGGTGGCAACGGAGCAAGACTGGACCGCGCAACAATTCCTCAACCACCTCGCACAGAAAGCAGGACTGCCCTTCCAAGCATGGCAAGACAAGTCAGCGAAGGTATTCAGGTTCCAGACGCAGCACATCAGCGAACCCGCATGACCTTCTCCGACATCCTGGACCAGGAACGCCTGCGCATCGACAAGGACATGGACTCCGTCCTGACCACACACGATGCGTACCCCTTCCTTAAGACGATCCATCACTACAACAAGGCATTCTGCGCGGACGGCGGAAAACGCTTACGACCCATCCTGCTGCGCCATGTGTACGCCGCGTGCGGAGGCAAAGGTGACGTGTCGCGAGAATCGCTCTGCGTCGAGCTTATGCACAACTCCACTCTCGTGCACGACGACATCATGGACGAAGACCTGCTCAGACGAGGACGGGCGACCGTCGTGGCAATGCTCAAGGACCACAAGGTAAGGCATCCTGGACGCGAGCAGCAGCACATGGGGCCGCTCTTCAACGATGACACGTCCAAATTCGCGATCTCACAAGCCATCCTCGCCGGAAGCATGCTCTACGCTCTTGGAGCACGCACACTCAGCGCGAGTCCACTGAACGCCAGTGTCCTCAAGAGGGCGCTCGACATCTACCATGACTCCTACGATCTCATCCTCGAAGGACAGGTCATGGACATCTGCTTCGAGCAGGACGAAGTGACGGTCCCTCAATACATGGATATGATCTCTCTGAAGACGGCCACACTGATCCGCGCAAGCGCGCGCATCGGCTGCACACTAGCTGAGGCTCCCGTTGAAGTCGAGGATGCTCTCAGCGAGTACGCCACGCACATGGCCATCGCCTTTCAGATCCAAGACGACATCATGGACTTCGACGAAGACGGAGGAAAAGGACGGTCTGCGGGCCGAGACCTGGCCCAGGGAAAGAAGACCCTGCCGATCCTGCTTGCGCTCGAACAGGCGAGTGGACACGAACGCGCCGCGATCGTCTCGGCGCTCGGCAAGCACGCAGGCCGCGATGCGATGGACAGCGTGCGAAGACTCGGCGTCCCGCAAAGCGCGACCATCGCGCAAAAGCATGTACAACAAAGCCTCACGCAACTCGCACGAGCCGAGAAGACGATCCGAGCGCAACCATTCCTGCGCGACTTGGCACGCTACATGACGACGCGCAAGAAATGATCACTTGCCGAAACGACGCTGCCTGCCTTGATAATCGTCCACGCAAGCGAGCAAGTCCTCACGCTCGAACTCAGGCCAATGCTTCTCGAGGAATATCCACTCAGAATATGTCGACTGCCAAGGGAGGAAATTCGACGAGCGAC
>JBDRLR010000041.1:0-2615 GCA_043812855.1 Nanobdellota archaeon
CGGCGCCGTCGATTTGCAGGCGACGCAGGAGTTCCGCAAGTTCGATTCCATCGAGCAGGTGAGTGAATTCTTGGCCATGCATTCCTCCCCTGCGACGAACTATGCCCGCGGCGGTATCGCGACGGGTGGTCTGATGATGGAGGACGCTATGGCTGCGCCCATGGTGAAGTCTGAGGGTGCGGGTATGGCCTACGATGGTGGCGGTGGAGCCACTGACGTCTCGAGCACGAATGTGCAGGTCGAGGGCGTCGATGAGGCGGACATAGTCAAGAACGACGACAAGTATATCTACATGATCGCGGACAACAAGTTGGTCATCGTTGACGCCTATCCGCCCGAGAGAGCGGACATCGTGTCCCAGACGAAGATCAGCGGCACGGACGACTATTATGGCGGTATCCGTGGCAAGGAGCTCTATATCCTTGGCGACAGGCTCGTCCTCTTCGCGGAGACGAACGAGCAGGCCTTCTATTTCGAGAAGTATGATATCCTGCCTCGCCAGACCTGGCGTGCCAAGACTTTGGTCTACATCTATGATGTCTCGGACCATGCGCATCCCAAGATGGAAGACCAGATTTCCTTGACGGGTTCGTATTTCGAGTCCCGCATGATCGATGGCATTGTGTATCTTGTCACGCAGGAGGGTGTCATGAACGGTATCCGCATCAATGAGCCGATGATCGCGCAGGACGCCAAGGTCATCATGCCGCCGATCTATTACTTTGACAATCCTGACCAGGACTACAACTTCAACACCATCGCGTCCATCGATGTCAAGAAGGGTGAGGTCATCGATTCCAAGACATTCATGCTTGGCTATGCGAACACCGTGATGGTCTCGCAGGACAACATCTACATCGCTTACGCGAGGCAGTATTGGTGGAGGCCGTGGTGGAGCCAGGATGCGGGGTACGATAAGGCGCGTTTCTATGATGTCGTGCTGCCTCTGCTCACGGGCGATCTGAAGGCGGACATCGATGCCATCATCGCCAAGCATCTCTCAGATGATGAGGAGTGGCGTCAGATCGCGCAGCGCTTCGGTGACTTCTACCAGGGTGTCCAGCAGGACAAGGTCGAGCAGAAGTATGAGGACATGTTCTCTGATATCCAGGACGCCCTCACCGAGTACGACACCAAGAAGGCCTTGGAGCAGGCGAAGACGGTCATCCATCGGTTCAGCATAGATGCGGGCGTCATCGAGCATCAGGCTGACGGTGAGGTGCAGGGGACACTGCTCAATCAGTATAGCATGGATGAGTTCGAGGGCAATCTGCGCGTCGCGACGTCGGTGAATGTCTGGGCGGGTCGTAGTGTCATGCACAATGATGTCTATGTCCTGGACAGCGAAATGGACGTCGTGGGTGAGGCGTCGGGCATCGCGCCTGATGAGCGTATCTACAGCACGCGATTCGTCGGCAAGCGTCTCTACATGGTGACCTTCCGTCAGGTGGATCCGTTCTTCGTCATCGACCTCTCCGACCCGAAGGACCCGCGGATACTCGGCGCCCTCAAGATTCCAGGCTACAGCGACTACTTGCATCCGTATGACGAGAATCACGTCATCGGCATCGGCAAGGCGACTGAGGCGACGGATTGGGGGTTCACGACGGGCGGTGTCAAGGTCGCCTTGTTCGACGTGACGGATCCGACCAATCCCGAGCAGGTCGACTCGTGGGAGATCGGTGATCAGGGTTCGGACAGCCCTGCGCTGCATGATCCGCACGCCTTCCTCTTCAGCAAGGAGCGCAACCTCCTCGTCCTGCCGATCGCGCAGGTCGAGCGCATCGACAAGTATGATCAGTACAGGTACAGGTACACGACGTGGCATGGCGCCTATGTGTTCCGTGTCGACGAGAATGGGTTCACCTTGCTTGGTAAGGTGAAGCATTCGGGCAGCACCAATGATTACTTCAACTGGTGGGATCAGGCGTCGGTGTTCAGGAGCTTGTACATGGACGACGCGCTCTACACCATCAGCAACAAGTACATCAAGATGAACGACCTTGGTGATGGCCTTGATGCGATCGGAACGATAGACCTGCCGTTCGAGCAGCAGTACCAGTACTACATGGGCTGATTCTTTTTCTTCTTTTCTTTTATTATTGTCCCTACGGTCCGCCCGGTGCGGATGTATTCTTGCATGCGCCCAAGATGCGCGCCGTTGATGATGGCGACTTCAAGATGGTTGCGTTGCGCAAGACGCGCCGCGACGGGGTCGAATGGCGTATTCATGCCTGGGCTCCACGTTGAGGGGATGATGTTGCGAAAGGCGATCCAGCTCACCTCGAGCAGGGGCTTGGCCGTCTTGTATTTGCGTGGGTCCTTGTCGTAGACGTGGTCTATGTTGGAAAGGTTGATGATGCTTTTGGCTCCGACCTGTGTCGCCAGCATGGTGGCGCAGTAGTCGGTGCTCCATCCTGGCTTCCATCCGGCCGCGATGAGGATCGGCTTTCGCATATGCACCTCTTTGCTTGGGTCGGTCACGATCTTCGCTTCGGCGTGGTCGCGCAGGATGCTGCGCAGAAGGTGCGCGTTGATGCGTGTCGCGTGGATGCCCAGCCAGTCGACGTCTTCCTGCGCGAGCGTCGTCGTCGCGCTTGCCGCTTCTTGGTATC
>JBDRLR010000042.1:0-18447 GCA_043812855.1 Nanobdellota archaeon
CGTATAAGCCAGAAACTCAACCAGCTCTCCAACCTCATCTCAGAAGAAGGCGCGGCACACATCGTCGCCAACGAGCTGGGCGTCAAGATATTCGAAGTCCCCAAAGACCCCAAGATCAAAGACCTGATAAGCGGCATGAAAGAAGTCACCATCAGCGCCAGGATCGTCCGTAAATACGAACTGCGCGAATTCAACCGCGACGGACGAGAAGGAAAGGTCGCCAACATCCTCATCGGCGACGAGACCGGCGTGATGCGCGCAGTCATGTGGAACTCGATGACCGACTCGTTCAACCAACTCAACGAGAAAGACACCATCACGATCGAATCAGGATACATCAAAGAGAACAACGGACGAAAAGAGATCCACCTCAACGACAAGAGCAAAATCAAGTCAAGCCCGTCGAGCGCAGTCGGACAGGCGCAACCCCAAGAAGCCACACGCAAGAAGATATCCGAGCTCACGGCGACCGACACTAACGTCGAGGTCCTGGGCACCATCGTGCAGGTCTACGACATCAGATTCTTCGACGTCTGCCCCCAATGCAACAAACGCCTGCGCGACACCGAGGGGACGAAGGCATGCCTGACCCACGGAAAGGTCGAGCCGCTGTACAACTACGTCATGAACCTCTTCCTGGACGACGGCACCGACAGCGTCCGATGCGTGCTCTGGAAAGAGCAGACCCAGACACTTCTTGGCGTCGCGGACGGAACCATCCAACAGTACCGGCTCAGCCCCGACACGTTCGAGCAGGCGAAAAGCGACCTGCTCGGAGAGATGATCATCATCCGCGGCAGGATCAATAACAATCCCAACTACGACCGCGTCGAGCTCATCGCAGACCACGTCGACCCCAAACCCAATCCTGGAGACGAGATGAAGAACCTCGGCGGCGACCTGAGCGAGGACGACACCGCACAACTGCTCTCAGCAGTCAAGGCCACCAACGCAGAACTGCGCAAAGACGAGCCGAGCGAAGACCTCGTCACCCTGGACGACATCGAAGAGATGGATTTCGACAAGGACTCCTCAGAATAGAAGCACCAGGCTTCAAACAAGATCTATCTGACAGACTCATCAATCCAATCAAGAAGCTCCTTGTTGCCATCGATAGCATAGAACGCGACGATGGGACACTCATCAGCATGCAGCGCCTTGACCTTGGCCACAATCTCATCCTTCTTCTCCCGACGCGAGAACGCCTGGATGTTGAAGTACTTCCTCTCAACGACACGACCCTCCCACCAGTATCTGGAGGGCCCATCGATGATGAGTCCGCCCGCAATTAGATGGGCCTGGAGAAGCGAATCACAGATCAGATTTGCCTCGGCTTTCGAAGTCGCACTTATGATGATGTGGCAGTACGTCACAAGTCCAAAAAGTCCAGTCCTCATATTTAATCTTTCTCAATCCGGAAAGTCAGTAGTGGACACCGCAATAGTTGCAGAAAGCCGAGCTGGACGTCGTAACTGCCGAATCCGCACCTCGACACGACAATAGCCACTGGACAAGTCCGCGTGGCGAATATAAAGCAAGACAACCACACATATCCTGCCGAAACGGCCCCGCGCTCATCAGGAGCGCTGAAACAAAATGCGAAAGCAAGGGTGCAACATGAACCAAGACAAGAACACGCCTGAAAAAACATTCAGAGCAGGCGCCATATCTGCCACCGTGTGGCGGAACACCGTACTGAACGACAAAGGAAAGGAAATGTCGTTTCAGACCGTCTCCGTCGGACGAAGCTACGAGGACAAGAACGAAGACTGGAAGAGGACCAGCAGCATGCGCATGAACGACCTGCCCAAAGCGCAGCTCGTCATCCAGAAGGCATACGAATACATCGCCATGCACCAGGAATCCATCCCTGAGGAGATCGTGGCATAAATGCCTACGTTTATTAATCAGCAAACACTACACAAGGGCGCGAGAGGCGCCCACAAGAGGTGATTCTCGTGACACAAAAAACCATCATGCAAGAAAAGGACATCACAGTACAGGAGCTTCCTGGCGTCGGCGAAGCGACAGCGGAAAAGCTAGCCCTGGCGGGCTTCGACTCAGTCATGGCCATCGCGGTCGCCACACCAGGCCAGATCGTCACCACCGCAGGCATGTCCGAGAGCGGCGCGCGCAAGCTCATCCAATTCAGCAGGGCAGCGCTCAACCTCGGATTCCAGACAGGAGAGGACGCGCAACGTATGCGCGAGCAGATCCTTAGGATACCGACAGGCAGCAAACAATTCGACGATATGCTCGGCGGCGGATTCGAAACAGGATGCATCTCGGAGTGCTTCGGCCAGTACGGCAGCAGCAAGACACAGATCGCGTTCAGCCTGGCCGTGCAGTGTCTGAAGACCCACGAAGGATCCTCTGTCGTGTATATAGACACCGAGAACACGTTCCGCCCGGACCGCATCGTGCAGATCGCCAACGCGGTAGGCATCGAACCAGAAGACGCCTTGCGCCGCATACGCGTAGCGCGTGCATACAACTCAGACCACCAGATGCTCCTGGCAGAAAAGGTCTCAGAACTGATCAGGGACGGCCTGGACGTCAAACTGCTCATCATAGACTCGCTGACCGCCCATTTCCGCGCCGAATTCGTCGGACGAGGGACACTGGCAGAGCGCCAGCAGAAGATCAACAAGCACATGCACGTCCTGGCAAGACTGGCAAGCATGCACAACTTGGCAGTCTACGTCACGAACCAAGTCATGGCGAAGCCAGACCAGTTCTTCGGCGACCCCACCGAAGCCATCGGCGGGCACATCGTAGGACACAACTCAACCTTTCGGATCTATCTGCGCAAAGGGAAGAAGGGAACGCGAGTCGCGAAACTCATCGACAGCCCCAACCTCCCTGATGCGGAAGCCGTGTTCCTGGTGACCGACGCAGGTGTCATCGACGCCTGAATCATTTTCTTATTCTTTTCTTATATTCTATATAGCAAATAAAGCGACTCCCCCTTCATAATATATTTAAGCATGCTAATAATCAGCACATCAACAATGATGCCCAGAGGGGCAGGAGGGCTGGTGAACAACCTATGCAATACACAAGCAGAGCAGCGCCAATACACGTAGGCGAAGAGATAGATGTGAGGATAGAGGCTGTCGGTGAGAAAGGCGACGGCATCGCAAAGAAAGACGGATTCGTGCTTTTCGTGCCGAACGTCAAGACAGGAGACCAAGTCAGGATACGGGTCACCAAGGTCCTGGAGCGGGTGGGATTCGCCGAAGCCATCGGAAAATCACAGCCAAAAGAGAAATCCGCACCCAAACCCCAAGAGAAGCCACAGGTGGAAGAGGACATCTTCGATGAGACAAAAGACAGCGAAGACTTCGGCAACGAGGCTTCTGAAGAGTAGACCACTTCTCTTCTTTGTTCTTTTCATGACGGAAGGCGTCATGGCGTAAGCCATAAGCTTTAAGAATACCAGACTGTTCTCGAGCTGCATTACCGACATGGGAGCGACAAACCGCACCCATATAGCCACCTGAGGTAATAAAAACGGTGGAAGCGATACCGCTTTCTCCAGAGGAACACATCATGAGTGACGCAGAACTGCTCGTACCCAACGAAGAATACCTAAAATCAGGCATCCACATCGGCACCAAGTTCAAGACGAAGTACATGGAGAACTTCATCTACAAGACGCGATCCGACGGCTTATCCATACTCAACATCCAGCAGATCGACCAGCGCATCCGCACCATGGCGACCCTACTCTCCAAATACGCCCCCGAGGACGTCCTCATCGTGTCGCGACGCGAGAACGGCTGGCACGCGGTCAGTCTGTTCAGTGAACTCACCGGAGCCAAAGTGTTCGCCGGACGATACCCTCCAGGGATCATCACGAACCCACGCCTGAAGAACTACATCGAATGCAAGATCATGGTCGTCACCGACGCATGGCCCGACCGCAACGCAGTCAACGACGCCCTGCGGATGGGCATCCCAGTCATCGCGCTGTGCGACACGAACAACCAGCCAAACAACATCGACCTGGTCGTGCCCTGCAACAACAAAGGCAGAAAATCGCTGGGAATCATCTTCTACCTGGTCGCAAAGCACTACCTAGTCAACCGCGGACTGCTCAACAAAGGCCAAGAGATGGACAAGACACTCGAGGACTTCTACGCAGAGTGATCGTCAAGCTCCTCGATTCCTGTATCCTTGATGCGGAACGACACTGACTTGCCATCAGGCAGGCTGCGATGCTTGCGCAGAATGGCCACCCTTCCTTGCGGAGTCTTCTGCAGCTCGATAAGACACTTACTGCCATACTTGAGGATGTCGCCGCCCACCATGCTCACCTTAGACTTATCATCAAAATCAGAATAGACCTGATTGGTGATCAGGATAGGAATCATGCGCTTTCTGGCTATCTCCGTAAGATACGCGAGCTGCGCCCCAAGCGCCTTGTTGACCCGATAGATCTCCTTGGTCTGACCAAGCTCAAGGCGATACAGCATCGCCACACTGTCCAGCACTATAAGACCAATCTTCTCATTGACCAGACGCCGAAGCTTATAGAAGACCTTCTGCTGCTCCTCGAAATTCACAGGATTGAGAAGCACCACCCTGCTTAGGACATCCTGGTAATCATCGGCGATCTGCTTGAGCCTCGCCACCGAAAAGCTGCCTTCCGTGTCGATATAGATCGTCTTCTTGTCCCGAACCGAATTGGCGAGGCAAAGCAGGCATAGATTCGTCTTGCCGCTCCCCGCAGGTCCATAGATCGTGGTGACCACGTCACGCTCATACCCGCCCTCAAGCAACCAATCAATGGGAGCCGTACCTGTGCTGACCTTCATCTCCATCCAAAGAGCGCTGACGCCGCCCCTTTTATACTTTGTGCGGCCCGCGCCGTCAAATATTGCTTCCTTGCGAAGCATCCGCCATGGACTGCAAGCCAGTCCGCAGATTCGAGGCGTCAGAGACCAGGGCATGCGCCCGAGGATTGAGCAACCACTTCGTGTCGGCCAAGGGGTCACAGAAGATGAAGAGGACATCCAAACCCATCAGCCTATCCCAGAACTTGACGACAAAATCGATGTTCCTGCGATCATTAAGACAACACACCTTCTCGCATTGAGCTATCCGCTCGACATCCTGAGGCTCCAGGAATTCCTTGAGCAGACAGAGCTGGGATGAACTGGCACTCTGCAGGCTGTGCAGACCATTCTGAGGCAACAGCCTCACAGGGGCATCATCGGCGAGCCGAAACCGCATATACCTCTCAAACCATCCCACGATATCCATTCACACCAGCCTCTTCTTGACGAAATACGCGTACGGCCCCACAAAGGCCAAAGCGTACAGCACCGCGGCCAGAACAGGATCCGTGCGCGAGGCGACCACTGAAGGAATGCCCGCAGCCTGCCCGAGCACCAAGACGAACGAGACGACTGCAACGACCGCATTCAATAGCATGAACGCGATGTGATGATACCTGCCATACGTCTCGATATCCTTGACGCTCATGCTAAACAGCACTCCGAAGGAGGCACCCAACACCACGAGCACATAATACGAGAACAAAGCAGGAAAGAACAAGACCAACGACATGATCAAGAACGCAAAGACAATCGTCGCAAGCGAACTGAGAAGAAGCAGCGTCCAAAACGAGGCCTGCGCCAGCACGATATCCTTGGCGTCCACCCGCTTTCGCGCGACAATGCTGGCGGCCTGCTCTATCTCCTGCGATGACCACCCCTTCTGTCGCAGCCGTCTATCATCAATATGCATGTGCATCCCCTTCCACAAGAAGTTCTTCAATCTTTCGGAAGCTACTCGTCCTGGGCCACTATCTTGGCGACGCCCACGACCTCATCACCCTCCTTGAGCCTCATGATGCGCAGACCCTTGGTGTTCCTGCCGATGACCGACACGTTCTGCGCATCGATCCTGATCGCGATGCCGTTCTTGCTCATCACGATGAGCTCATCATCATCACTGACCGTGCGGACCGCAACGACCATGCCGTTTCGCTCATCACAGATGATGTTACGCACACCCTGCCCGCCCCTTCCGATCAGGCGATACTCATCGACACGCGTCCTCTTGCCGAAGCCGTTGCGAGTTATAGTCAGCAAGGTATCAGTCTCATTGGCGATGACAGCGGCGACGACCCGATCCCTGGGCTTGAGTCTCACTCCTTTGACTCCTTGCGAAGTCCTGCCCTGCGGGCGCACATCATCCTCGCTGAACCTGGCAGCCTTTCCATCCGCAGTCGCGATCAGAATGGTCTGCTCGCCATCCGTGGCGAACGCGGAGATCAGACTATCCCCCTCCAGAAGGCGGATCGCCTTTATCCCTCCATGACGAGGATTCGAGAACGCTGAGAGCTGCGTCTTCTTGATGAGCCCATTGCGAGTCACCAAGACCAGATAGCCAGACGAAAAATCCTTGATCGGCACCACGGAAGTTATACGCTCGCCAGCCTTGAGCTCCAAGAGATTGACGATGGCCTTGCCCTTGGAATACCGCGACCCTTCAGGGATACGGTACACCTTAAGCCAATGCAGCTGCCCCTGATCGGTGAAGCACAACAGATGAGAATGAGTGTTGGCAATAAAGACGTGCTCGACGAAATCATCATCGGTGTGCGTCGTTCCGATGACACCCACACCGCCTCTGCGCTGCAGCCGATACGCCTCAAGAGGCATCCGCTTGATATAGCCAAGATGGCTGAGGTTGACGACCTGATCCTCCGCCGCGATGAGATCCTCCATGTCAAGATCAACGTCCTCCTCGCTGAAATCAGTCTTGCGCGCCTCTCCATACTTCTCCTTGAGCTCCAAGCAATCATTCTTGATGATGCCAAGGATCCTCTCCTCCGACGCCAGAATCTCATTGAGCTCAGCGATCAGCGCGACCAAACCCTTATGCTCATCGCGGATCTTGTCCTGTTCGAGGGCAGTGAGCCTCTGCAGCCGCATATCCAGGATCGCCTGCGCCTGCAGATCGCTGAGCTTGAACGAAGACATCAACGCGACCTTGGCGTCGGCGACCTGCTTGGCCTTCTTGAGCAACGCGATGACCGCATCGATACTCCTAAGCGCGATAAGCAGACCATCAAGGATGTGCACGCGCTCCTCAGCCTTGCGCTTCTCGAACTGCGTGCGGCGCCTGATGACCTGCTGGCGATGCTTGATGAATTCAGAGAGCATCTGCCGAAGCGACAATATACGCGGCTGATTCTCAACCAACGCCAAGAATATGATGCCGAAAGTCGACTGCAACCTCGTGTGCTTGTACAGCTGATTACGAACCACGTCAGGCTCCACACCCTGCTTGAGCTCCACGACGATGCGCATCCCGTTCCTGTCCGACTCGTCACGGATATCCGAGATGCCCTCAATCACCTTGTCGCGCACGGAATCAGCCATCTCCTCGATCAAGGAAGACTTGCCGACCATGAACGGAATCTCCGTGATCACCAGACGCTGTCTCGTCTTGTTCTCCTCGACAGACATGCGGGCACGCACACTCATCTTACCGCGACCAGAATGGTACGCGTTGAGGATCCCCTGCCTCCCCATGATGGTGCCGCCCGTCGGAAAATCAGGGCCAGGCATGATCTGCAGAAGCGCGTCGGTACCGACTGAGGGATCATCGATCATCGCGACGACGGCAGAGGACACCTCTACGAGATTATGCGGAGGGATGTTCGTCGCCATACCCACCGCGATACCCGAAGACCCATTGATGAGCAGATTCGGAAGCTTGGCAGGCAAGACTGAAGGCTCCTTGAGACTACCATCGAAGTTGTCCGTGAAATCCACCGTCTCCTTGTCGATGTCGACAAGGATCTCATCGGCGATCTTGGCAAGCTTCGCCTCAGTATATCTCATGGCGGCAGCATTATCCCCATCGATAGAACCGAAGTTACCCTGACCCTTCACCAAAGGATACCTCAGCGAGAAGTCCTGCGCCATGCGCACCAAGGCGTCGTACACGGCGACATCGCCATGCGGATGATACTTACCGAGTACCTCTCCGACGATCCTCGCGCACTTCTTGAACGATGTGTTGAAGTGCAGACCCATATCATTCATCGCGTAGAGAATCCGACGGTGCACCGGTTTTAGACCATCGCGGGCATCAGGCAAGGCGCGACCCACGATGACCGACATAGCATAGTCAAGATACGCAGTCTTCATCTCATCCTCGATGACCTGAGAGATCACGTTGCCCTGCGAAACATCCGTCGGCTTCTCGTCCTTTTCCATGCTCTATCCGGCGTCGAAAAAACAGTCCTGACACCTCGTTTTCGTACCCAAAAGAAGGCCCAAACCCTTTAAAAGGTTTCTGATTAAAACCAGGCAGTCATCGCCTCACACACCGAGCGACAAGGGTCAGTGGGCCGCGACATCTCACTTAAGCCTTCTGACGACCCTGGTGTCATCGATGTGGGCGTGGATAAGAAATGAATGCCCGCAATACACACAGCTCTTGCGCTTGCCAACGACGGCGCCGCGCGGCTCGCACCTCATGCGATGATGGCACGTGGGGCACTGGACCTGCAGCATCATTTGCGCAGTCCCTCCCACGAACTCGGCCGATGATCAGGCCTCACCGCGGAGTCCACCATGATGCTGAAACCGGCGTCCAAAGCATCCTTGCAGAACATCATGTCATCAAAACAATGCGGGCCAGCACGGAACCCGATGCGCTCCAACACCTGCCTCGAGATGAGGACGCACGAAAGGCTCACCGCCATGACGCGGACCAGACTGGCTCGCAAATCGTCTGCGGTGGCGTACCTTAGGCCGGTCGGGTCATCCTCATGCGCGACATACACCATAGGCATGCTCATCTGCGCACCATCGATTACCGCATTATGCATCACGATCCCTGACACGATGTCCTGACCATGACTGAGCAGCGCCGTCAGGTGATCAGGGCGGACCAAGACGTCCTGCTCCACGCAGAAGAAGAAATCAAAACCCTCAGCCAGCACGACCTCGCGAAGCAGATTACGGGACGCGACGATACGATCCTTGGCAGATGGGGCATGCGGCGAGCGCAGCACCCGCACACCCAGATTCTCAATCCTTTGCGCATACCCGTCCCGCTCAGAATTATCGGCAATCACGCATTCAGCAGGATACTCGAGCGCCTTGATGGCCGCGACGTATTCAGACAACACATACGCCTTATGCGAAGATGTAGGACACCCGACAAGCACTTTGGGCTTCATCGTCCATCCTGCGACTCCTTGAGCATCTCATCGATCTCCTCATCGACCTTCCGTAGCACAGTCTGGGCCTCATCCTGAGGCTCAGCAGACTCATCATGGGAGAACATGCCCTCGACGCCCGATCCCTTCTCGTCCCGATCCTGCGGCGGCAACTCCTGGTGCTCCTGCTGGCCCGCCCGATCAGGGTCCTTGGTCTTGGCATCAAGCAAGACGCCAGGCCTCGCCTGCCTGGCATTCTCCTTCTGCGCAAGCATGCGTCGTAGGTCATCCTGCTTGTCAATCTCGAAATACTCAAAGAACTTGCCCGTCACCTTCAGACGGAAGCTGCGGCCCTCCTTCTCCTTGGTCACAAAACCCATATCCTGCAGCAAGGTGATGTGTTCGTACGCCTGCTGGGTGCGTGTCTTTATGACGTCAGACTGCAGCATGGGGCCCTTGTACGCGATCACGGCCAAGGTCTCAAGAACGGTCTTGGGCAGCTCGGTGTCCGCCACAATCTTCTGAACCACCGACAGATACCGGTCGCGCACGTGGATCTTCCACATCGCGCCCTCATCATAGACCCGCAGGGCAGAGTCCCGAGACTCATACTCCTTCTGCAGAAGCGAGAGGCACTCCATGACATCAGCCGCCGAAGCGACCAAGACCGAAGCGATCTGCTCCACATCCATATTCTTGCCTGAGGCGAACAGAAGCGCCTCGACCTTATTTCGGAGATCCTCTTGCATACTTCTTCCCTTCCTTGACAAGCCTGCCTACCTTGACCAGATGATCGAGAAACTCATTGATGGACGCCTCAGGAAGCCCTGTGACTGTGGCGATCTGCCCGGCAGTCTGGGGCTTCTCGACCGCGGCGATGATGAAATTATGCAGGATACGGCTGTTGTTCTTCTCAAGCATATTGGCCTTGGACGCGAGGCTCTTGGAATACATGCCGATCTCGTGCAGCCGCGACAAGACGTCATTGAGCCAATGCGTCATCTGATGATCAGAGAACGTGAACGAAGCAGGAGCCGTCACCTCAATGGATGACGGACTGAAGTTGAACGCCAACCATGTCAGCTTCTCCAGACTATGCACCAAGATGTCCGCCTCACAGAAGGTGCTCCAAAGCTTCTCCTTCTCCTGAGCCTCAGCGTACTCCTCGCGGACCACAAGGATCTCAGTATCCTTCTTGACGTTGGCAAGATAGCTGCGGATAGCATCCTCGACATGCTTCTTCGGATTCCCTACTACCTCGAAGATGACTGTACAGCGGATATACCCCTCATCAATGTGCTTTTGTATCGCTTTTTGATCCATTTCTGACCCACAGAACCGCTCCGACTATGTAGGTGCAGACAAGGAGAGGCTTTATATATTTTTTCAATTTGTCCTGCGAATACACTGTGTTCTGGGAGCCGGTCAGAGGCTCCCGTGTCGACGGAAGCGCATCCTGCGATGACTCCGGAGGCTCCGTGAGGAGCGGCTGCTGGCGCTCGACCGATACATTGATCGAGATATTGCCCCGCAGGGTGTAGGGTGTCTTCCTATCCGACGCCTCAGCCACGACCCTGTAGAGGAACAAGCCTGACGCCGACACATTATTCGACACGTTGACCTGCTCGCAGCCGAATGGACCGAGCGGCACGACCAGCAGGTTCGCCATCCGGTCGCCCGAATACGACTTCGAGCCACGATACACATAGCTGTAGACCGAAAAATCCCTGTCGACTTCCTTGTCGTTACAGACCCTCACCGCGAATGCGACGGACGATCCATCAATGCTGTGCGAATCCACTGAAATGACTGGCGCACCTTTGCTCTGCGGCCCTGATGACACCAACCCCTCCGCAGTCCTCACCCGCATCGAATCGAACCTAGGGAATGCATCCCTGAGTCCTATCGTCGCGATTCCCTGCTCGCACAGAACCCGCACATCAGCGGTCATGACTTGATTGGCCGAGACCAGATCAATGGAGAAATTGACGTCGCCAAGACCCGTCACGTTGACTGAAGCATCATGGTCGTCCCGAAGGACGCCAAAGACGACTTCTCTACCCTGCGAAGGGATATCGGTCACCAGGACGACCGCAGCCTTAGCAAGGATCGGATCACACTCCTGCACCATCAGCTTCCCATGCAGGATGAGAGGCTGCGAAGGGCCGCCTGAAAGCGTGGGCGTGAACACCTTGAAGTCATCATTGTCCGAGGTGCGCTCCCACACCGCATTCCCAAATACATCCTCGAACGAGAACATAACCGAGAACGCCTTCGGGCGTGGTGATATGATCGGACGATACTCGACCTTGTCTCCATGCCTGATAATCCAGTCCTTGGCATCCAAGGCAAAGTCGACATCGCAATCGACGGGCACAGGAGGATCGACATCATCGGAAGCATTAGACTCCTCCTCTGGCCGACAAGGCTCCTGAGCACCGGGCGAGCCGCCAAGCTCGCACGAAGGTATCCATGCATCCTGCTCGCGCACGATACTGTACCCTGCGCCGCCCACAGAACCATCGTACGAGATAGAATGGACGAGCGACCCATTCTCATAGATGAACAATGTGTCCCCTCCATTGTTGAGATTGTTTCCGATACGGCTTCCCGCAGAGAAGACTGATGCCTCAATGCCCGCAGTCTCGAATCCTTCAGGCACGATGAGGACCAGACCGTTGGTCCCATTGCTGAGGCGGGTAAATGAAGAATTGCGTGAAAGATCACCGATCACGTGCCGTTCATCGAAGTCGCCAGCAATCTCCACGAACTCCCTGCCCGCATCATCCCCTTGTGGATCGAACATGATCTCCACAATCGACACCTGCGCCGTGACAGACATCGCGCACAATACCAGACTCATCAAGACAAACATACACTTATTTACCATAGCTATCACCCGAATGCGCAGGCACGTACACAGAGAAAACGATTCTCATCCGAAACCGTCTGAATCTCCGGCGGTTTCCCCCTGGTCTGCGACGGCCGCGAAAAGAAATGATGAAGAGACACGGGACCGCGCAGACATCACGAAGCCACCACACGCCCTCCGACGCCCTTTATTCACTATTTGATGATAATAAGAAAAGTTTTAATAACCACCTGTACCTGTTCGCAGTAGAGTCCATAGGGGACACATAAAGGACACCATGTTCAAATTTCTCAAGAAACCGAAGGAGGAAAGCGACCCTGCACGCATGCCGCCCGCGCCACTGCCTCCGAACATCATCACCAACATCAAGACAGAGCCACAGGAAAGCCTAGAAAAGCCGATCAAGGCAAACAAGGACGACAGCGGTTTCGAGCAGGTCTTCGCGGATGAACAAGAGACCGCACAGCACGAAGAAGAACCCACGATCCAGGAAGAGAAGGTATCCGACCGCATCACCATCCCAAGCGACGACGTACTCGCGTCGTTGACATCAGACCTAGGAGTCAACATAGAGCAAGCATCATCAACGCCAGGCAAGCAAGAGTCCCAAGAAGACCTGCTCGTCGACGGCATGCAAGACGACGACGTCGAAGACACGCCTATCAAGGCAGCGGCAGTCAAATCCGTCTTTGAGGAGGAGGAAAAAGCTCAGACGTCCGCATCCATCCAAGAAGAGACACCTTCCACACAGAACCAGGTGTCTGTCTCGCAGACACCCAAAGCGATCGCACCAGTCATAGCCGTGCAGGCATCCGCACCGGCGGCGGAGCAAGAGAGGCAACCCTCCGACGAATTCGAACTCCCCGACTTCGACGACGACATCCAGACCATATTCTCCGCTCCGAAGCGCCAAGAACCAGAAGCGCAGGCACGATCCAATCCAACGAGGCCAGCCCAGCAGCCCATCGAGGCAAGCATGCCCGCGCCTCCCCAAGAGCACTTCTTCGTGCGCGTATCAGACTATGTGAAGGTCACGAACGACCTCAAAGACGTCGGCCGAGAGCTTGCGAATTCGCTCGACGGCATATCCACCATCCAGCAAGCGCTGACATCGCAAGAAGCGTCGATGCAGCAATGGCACGCACTGCTCAACGATACCCAGGAGAAACTCATCTACCTGGACCACAAACTCTTCGACAACCAAGATTTCAAGGTGAGACTATGAACCAGCCTGTATTCGTGAAGATCGATGAATATGAAGACATCCTCAACATCCTGGACGTCCTGCGCGCGAACATCGCAAAGACCAAGGACACCATCGACAAGCTCCAAGAGATGCGCGCCCAAGAAGAGCAGACCATCAAGACATGGCATCTGCACCTTGACGACGTAACCAAGAAAGTCGAAGAGATCAACAAGACCCTATTCCAGCCATGACCATGGAAGAAGACCTCTACGTCCCCATCCAGCAGCCGACCATGCTACGGCGAGAACTGCTCGAGGGCTCCAAAGAGATCATCATCCTGCTCAAGGACTACCACCGCATCATGCTCATCCGCAAACAGAAGCTCGATCTCATGGAAGCCATCAAGGCCCAGCTGAAAGAGACCATATTCCTCATCGAGAAATTCAAGGAACTCGTGCCCGAGAAAGAGTTCCCCATGCAGCACGAGATCATCAAGCAGGCGCTGGCGCCTCCACCCGTCGTGGCGCCCAAGCCGAAACCCGCGCCCGCGCCCGCACCACCCATTGTCAAGAAAGACAAGGACGAAGAAGACCTGCAGATGCTCGAGAAGGCTCTTGCCAGTATCGAGGACAAACTGCAGCAACTCGGATAAATCTTTATATACTCATCGCGTTTCTTGCCATCAGAATAATGCGGGAGTGCCGGAGCGGTCAAAGAAAGTCGTCAATGGCGGCTCTTGACCAAACGGGACAGATTATGCGCCAAATGCGCATCAGTCCACACTCAAGGTCGGTATGCCTGTCGGCATCCCTGAGCCATCTGTTGGCTTAGTGCCTTCGCAGGTTCGAATCCTGCCTCCCGCATTCTTCTTATCACCATGAGCAAAGACGTCGCAATCAGAGATTCTCCAATCGAAGGAAAAGGAGTCTATGCCGCAAGACCATTCAAGAAAGGAGACATCGTCTTCGACTGGAGAAACGCGCCACATCTCACCGCACAGGAGCTGAAAAGACTCGATGACGAGCAGCAGAAATATATCTGGCACGGAAAGGACGGTCCAGTCCTCGTGCCGGAACCAGAACGATACGTCAATCATTCATGCGATAGCAACACATTCGTGGATGACTACCGAGACATCGCGAAACGAGACATCACGCGAGGAGAGGAAATCACCTCAGACTATTCCCTGGATTCCTCCCTTGACGTCCCCTTCGACTGCAACTGCGGAACCGCGAGATGCAAAAAGAGAATAGGCAACACGAGGACACGAACATGATCGAACTCATCCCTATCGGCGGATACAAGGAAATCGGACGCAACTGCATCGCGGTCAAGATCGACGACGAAGTCGTCATCCTCGATCTCGGCCTGCAGCTCGACAGATACATCGCCTACACCGAAGACGAAGACAACATCAACGTCAGCGCAAAGAGCCTCATCGAGATCGGAGCGGTGCCCGACGTGAATCATATCAGCGACCTGCGCAGCAAGGTCGTTGGCATCTGCATCTCGCACGCCCACCTCGACCATGTAGGCGCGGTCCCCTTCCTGGCCAGCAAATTCGACTGTCCCATCTACGCCACGCCGTTCACCATCGAAGTCATCAACGCGCTCACCGCAGACAAAGACGTCGCACTTCCCAACGAGCTGGTACGCAAAGACATCAATTCCCGATTCCGCATCAGCGAACACATCGAAGGCGAATTCATCTCCATGACCCACTCAGTCCCTGAGACCGTCGTCATCGTCCTGCACACACCATACGGACAGGTCGTGTACGCCAACGATTTCAAATTCGACAACGCGCCAACACTAGGGTCAAAGCCGAACTACGCGAGACTGCGGCAGCTCAAGCCGCACGTCCTCATCATGGACTCCCTGTACGCCCTCAACTTCGCAAAAACACCCTCAGAGACCATCGCAAGAGAAATGCTCCGCGACGTCGTGTACGGCGTGGAGACGAAAGGAAAGGCGATCATCATCACCACATTCTCAAGCCACATCGCCCGGCTCAAATCAATACTCGAGATCGGCGAGCACCTCAACCGAAAAGTCGTCTTCGTCGGACGAAGCCTCGAGCGATACGTCACCGCAGCGGAAGCAGTCGGCATCGCATCGTTCACCGACAAGGTCGAGATCATCAAGTATCGCTCACAGATCCAGCGATACTTCAAACGGCTCAAGGACCCTCAGAACCACGTCTTCGTCGTCACCGGCCACCAAGGCGAGCCCAAAGCGGCGCTCGCGCGCCTGGCCGACGGCATGTTCCCCTTCGGAGAGGAAGACATCGTCGTATTCAGCTGCAACGTCATCCCCGTGCTCGGAAATATCGAGAACAGGCACAAGCTCGAAGCCGCGCTCGTCGCCAAGAAGTGCCGTCTCTTCAAAGACATCCATGTGTCAGGCCACGGGAGCCGCGAAGACCAACGTGACATGATCAACCTGCTCAAGCCCACATACTTCGTGCCCACGCACGGAGAGCTGCGCATGCTCGAGAGCGTCAAGGAACTGGCTCTGCAGATGGGATACGACGAATCAAAAGTGCTCATCCTCGACAACGGGCAGCGCGTCAGGGTGTGAATCGAACGCACCTCCCTCACGTCATGGACGCACCGTCAGGTTTAAACGTCAGTAAAGATTCCCGTCGTCATGGCCGTACTGATCGACCGCAAACCGTTGTCCAGCCTCCGCGGAAACCAAGTCCGCTTCACCACACTGGACGACGAGGGCATCACCCACCATATCCTCCCCGTCAGCCACATCGTCATCAGCCGCGACTTTCCCACGGACGGATCCGCAGGCAACATCCACGACGTGCGCGACTCCTTTCAGACGCACCACACCGACATGCGCTTCGCCATCCATGGCCTCGGGCGGACGGCACGCATATGGGCCCACATGGATCGCATCGAGCAGCGTGCCATCCTCGACTCAAAACTCTTCTACACCACCAGCAACGACGCCTGGGCGAGACGCATCCGCGCGGACGAGATCGATTCTGAAGAGCGGAGTGTCCTCACCGCAAACCACGAGCAGATCCTGTTCGCCACCGCAGGATACCACGACTGTTACCTCGAAGCGGCAGGACCCCGACGCGCGCTCAGATCGCTCGACGAGAAGTGGAGCGAGCCATACTGCCGTGGCATCGACCATGGCAACTTCGGCAGCCGCACCGGGATGCTCCGACACCTGTTCCCAATCGGAATGGCATTCGACCCCAGCCTGCCTGCCGACGAGCAGATGCAGTCCACGCGCCACACACCCTTGGCGCGACCCCTCGAGGAGATCATCGCGCTCGTGCGCAGACACACCGCAGCCCTCGACCTTGAATGGCAAGATTACCGCAAAGGCGATGCATTCACCGGACAAGTATTCATGGGTGTGCTCGCGAGCGAGCGTGAACAGACGCTCTTCGAACTCGTCACTCCTTCCCTCGAGGACATGGTGCATGACATGGCAGCCCCCGACGGATTCACGATGGCCCAGGAGCGGACCGAACCCGATCTGCTGGCGCTCATGACTGCAGCCGCACAGCGCTACGGCGTGCTCGCCGGCGTCAACTTCCTTCGCGCCGACCACCTGCATCTGCGAGAGAGCATGACCGCCAAGATATGGCCTGACTGGGGCATGAGCGTACATACCTACACGACTTTCCGGAACCGCGCACGCATGTCCGGAAAAGGAAGACAGACATCCGGCGAAGTGATCCAAAGCGTCAATCCCTACGTCCTCCTTCAACGCATGCGCGACCTGATAACCGTCCTTGACTTAGACGGCATCGGATACCGCATCACGTACGGCATGGACGACCGACCCGTGGAGGGGATGTCTATCATCGAAGACGCCGCGCGTGCCTTCGCCGACCCGATGCGCATGTACGACACCGGCGACGCGCAGATCATCGACCTGATGCATGTGCATGCCCGCGTTCCGGAACTTGGCGCATCATCCCTTGCCGCCGTCGGGGAACTGCACAAACAAATCACCTACGACGAAATGGCCGCCGCCGTGAAGCAGCCCGACGCGGAACGCTGGCGAAAAGTACGCAGCTATACAGCCCACGACGGACTCACCACGCGGCAACTGACGTTCGATGCGCTCGAAGCGCTCGTGCCACAGATGATCATGGAGAACGCCACGCTCGAAGATCTCGCCGCCAAGAGGACCACACAAGCGCTGCTCGCTCTGACCCGACGCGCACGCGAAGGTGAACACCTGCGCGCCACCAAGACCCACCAACGTAGGCACGAACACACCTATACTGCCTGGGCGAACGACATGCGCTCGTGGAGAAGCCCTCGAGACTGGCTCGGACTGCTCCTTCAAGACCAGGACATCAGTCCTCGCGCACCGGTTGGCGTGCAAGAAGGATGGCTCGTGTACCCTGCAGCCATCCTCGACAGCTTCCGCGAAGCGTACGAATGCAGCCCGGCTGGAGCGGCACTGCGCGACCGCATCGAACATCTCACCCCCCTGCAAAGGCTGTACGCCATCAGGGCGCTCGAGATGCGCATCACCGAATATGTCCACAAGACTGCAAAGATCATGAACGCATGCTCGCCCGCCACACAGGGCATTGCCGGACAGCGCTTCGCACACTACGTGGCTCCCTGGGAATTCTGGAACTCCCTTGACGACAAGGAATACTCGATTCGGACCATGCAAGACTGGAAACTCGGCCAGAGCATCTCCCTGCGGACTCGCACGGCGTTCAGCAACCTCTTGTGCGACCGACCCGCCCTGCACCGACCTGACGAACAGTACTACCCTCCCACCCAGAACGCAGTCACGCTCTCCAACCGCGTCGCTCTCTGGCTTGAGACCCTCGTCAAACTCGACGCGCCGCTTATCGGCGGTATGATCTTCGTCCAGAATGAACCCCACCTGCTCGGCATCCCTCTCACCCGCGGTACGCTCGGCATGAACGGCGTGAATGCCCACGGAACCCCCCGAGGCGTATTCGCCTATGCTGGTGGACCCAATCTCTACCTTGGCATGAGGGAAACCGATGCCCAAGCCCGCGCAGACACCAAGCAAGCGTTGCTTCATGGCACATGGCCAGGCTACGTGCATGCGCACCACGCCCAGCGATACACGCCGCTGCTGCGATCGCTTCGCGGAGAGCAGCTGTCCTTGTTCGGCTGACCTCTGCACAAAGCTTATAAACTTCGGCGGGCTCTCATCCCTAAGGGGATTGCA
>JBDRLR010000043.1:0-16537 GCA_043812855.1 Nanobdellota archaeon
TATGATTCGTCAAGTCGGGTCTCTCTGCTCTCCGGCGCATTGCCTGCGTTGAGCATGGACGAGAAATATTCGCTCTTCCAGGGTGTCTGGGGTTCGTTGGACACGGGCAAGCAGTGGCGTGCGGGCGGCTACATCGCAAAGGAATTGACGTATGAGAAGGCGAAGCACGCCATCCAGGGGAACAGGGAGTGATGAGGACGTTTCAGCGCAGCCAGGAGGTGCCTCCCGTCAGTGGCGGATTGCTCGCGATCATCTTCAGGGGAGTCACCGGTGGCATCACGTTCGCCTTGGCGACGACCGCGGCGGTCGCTCTGATTACGAACACGGGCGGCCAGTATGTCGTGGATAAGGTGCAGTATGCGTTGGTGCACGCGTCCGATCCAATCGCGCAAGGCTATGTGCGCAATCCTCCTGAGGTGCGCATCCATATGCGTACGAACGAGCGTGGCGAGATGGAGACATTCTATGGCATCCGCAATGATGACATCCAGAATCTCATCCCCATCGGTCAGGATCTCATTCCGCTCAATGTGTATGAGCTGGCGGAGCGCAGGGCGATGTCGGACATCGCGGATGGGAAGATGCCGTCGTCGGATCTCTTGCCGCGCCTCGAGCGTATTGTGGCTGCGGAGCGTGGCGGAAGGGATGCTTCGCGGCAATCGCAAAGGTATGATCGCGCGCAGGATGCCTATGCGGACAGCACGGATATGATCCTGCAAAGACTCAACGAGGTGCTCGATGGTCATGAGCAGTGAATGTTGTTTCAGATTCATCGGAGATTCTCGAGGAAAGCATGCGTTTTCGCATGATTCTTTTCGAGAAGAGACGAAGATCTTCCTCTCGCCCAGAAATGTGCCTGGGTTCGGGGCGGAAGCGACTAATCAATCAAGGACGCGACACACGTGTGTAACGCTGGAGGTGCAGTATGGCTGAAGGATATGATGCGGAGCAGAAATTGTTGGATGAGGTACGCAAGCCAGGTGTTGGTATGAGCCAGCTTGAGGAGCAGGCGAAGGCGGCGGAAGAGATTATCGATAGCGTTCCTGGTGATCGCCTCAAGCCGCAGGAGCAACGATACAAGGTTCGCCAGGAGATTGACGCGGATCTGCGCAAGATTGTGCAATCAAATTATGAGTTGGTCATCAATGGGAAGCCTGTCGTCAGGACGAACGGTGACTTGCCTCATGAGCTCTACAAGCAGGTAGAAGCCACGCGTGGTGAGACGATAAAGTATGTCCTCAAGGGTTGGCTGAAGAATGGTGAGACCCAGAAGCAGTATGCAGCTCAGTTGCTGCGCAAGAAGACGGCAGGTTTGGGTTCTGAGCGCGACTACACTGCGACTCTCGAGCAAGGCCTTCGTGTCGAGTTCGATGCGGTGCAGGCGACGATCAAGACGTTGGAGGCCGGCCGGATCGAGGGGTATGATGAGCGGGCGAATCTGCTGCGTGATTACAATTCCCTTGGCCAGTACATTCATACGTGGGTGGAGCTCAAGCCGCAGCTGCAGGCGGAGTACAGTCAGCTCAAGCAGGAGTATTTCAGCGCGTCGCGTCAGTCGGGGCAGGAGAAGAAGGTGGATGCCCTGCAACGCAAGATGCGCGGTCTCGAGGATAGGATGCGTGATCATTCGCATCGGTTCCGCACGGCGGGCGCGCAGTCGGAGACCTTCATGCGCAACGTCATACAGGTGCAGGATGAGCTCAAGCGGATCGATGTTGACCTTGATCAGGCGCATGAGTACCGCAGTCAGCTTGAGATTGAGAGTATCAATCTGAGAGGGCAGCAGCGTCGCTCTCGCATCGGAGGCAGGGTGCCGGTCGCGGTGCATTATGCGCGTGTGGAGTCCATGATCAAGGCGTCCAGGGAGTATCGGCTCAAGGCTGAGAAGCGCGAGCAAGTCGGGCAGCAGATTCTCGATGATGTCCGTCAGAAGGCGAAGCTTCCGCAGGAGCAGGATGGCTCGCTTGACTACTTGGCGCCCAAGGGTCGTGTTGGTAAGTCGGTGCCCGAGCGTGACAAGGAGATCTTTGAGCGGTTCACTGAGGTCGACAAGGTCCTCAAGGATAACGTGGAGGACTTCAATCGCAACATTGGCCTGACAGCTGAGGATTCCTAGAGGTGCGGGCGATGCCAGAGCAGATAGTAGTCGAGCGGTCCGTGCTTGACCGTGCGCGAAAGCAGGCGTCGGCGTATCTCAAGAATGGGAGCGTCGATGATCTGCTTGATTCCCTCGCGCAGGGTCGGGGTGGATCGCTGAGGTCCGCGCTGATCGGCTCGAATGGTCATGACGACCCGATCAAGGATTCATACCTTGCCATGAGGACGGCGATCGAGACGTCCGTGGCGCTCAGGGAGACCTTGTTCCATTACGCGGCGGCGAAGAAGCAGGCCTTGTCGGACACGCAGGAGCATCGCGCCTTCCTCAACGCATACACTCTTCGTTGCGGTGTGCGTGAGGGTCTCGCGTCCCTCAACGGCGACGCGGATCGCCCTGCCCAAGCAGGCTTGGGTCTGGTGCGTCAGGCGACTGTGGGGATGGGTGGTCTGGATGGCATCGTGGCTCAGACCGCTCGTTACGCGGATCCGTCGACGCAGATGTATGGGATAGCGGACATCTTGGCGTCCTCGTTCGCCAAGGGTCTTCGGGGTGCGGATGCCGCTGACAGTCGTGCGGCGGTGACGGACACCTTGGACTCACTGGATATGGAACTCTCTGGCATAGTGGATTGCGCCCCGGAGCGCGTCTTGTCGTATCTCGCCGGCATTGACATGAGGCTTCCCTCGGCGAGGTCGTATGGTGCGTCGGACGTTCCCAAGGTAATCGGTTCGGCGCAGGCAGTGGTGGATGAGACGATGATGATCCGTCTGTCGGATGTCATCGGCGGGCCTGAGGCGAAGCTCAGATTGATGGAGATCGTCCAGGACCTCTCGATGTATGATCCCTCGGCGCGTCGTAACGCGATGTTCAATCAGAAGCGTTCGACGCGTCCCAACGTCATGCTGTATGGTCCTCCGGGGACGGGCAAGTCCATGCTTACTGAGGCCATCTTCAATGAGTTGACTGTCGCGTGCCGCAGGATGGGGCGTCCCGATCCTCAGATGGTCAAATTCGAATCGTCCTTGTTCGATCCGTTTGTGGGTGTCTCGCAGAGGAATCTGGACAAGCTCATCGCGAAGCTCAATAATCCTGATCGGATCTCGATCGGCGTGATGGATGACGCGGATCTCGCATTCGGGCATGACCGCAAGGGTGGCGATCGTTCCAGCGAGGCGAAGGCCCAGGTGATGCAGCGTGTCTATGATGAGTTGACGAAGAAGCCGTATCGGGGCAACAGTGCCATGATCGCGGCCCTCAATGTCATGAACGGCAATGTCGACGCGGCGTTGCGGTCGCGCTTTGAGGTCTTGCCCTTCAATGGGGCGGCGACGCCTGATGAGTTGGTGCAGGTGCTCAAGGGTGAGTTGCGTGACATGCAGGTTCCTTTTGAGCTGCCTGCCAAGGATGAGGAGACGCTCAAGGGCGTACTGGTCGACTATAGTGCCATGAAGTCCTATGTGACCTCCTCGCATCCTATGCTACGATACATGGATGAGATATCGTCGGGTGTGGTTGGTCTGCGGCAGTTCGCCGTCGAGTCGCATACGCGCCCTGATCTGCTCTCGGTGGCTGAGTACTTGTTTGACATAGGGTATCTGTCCATGGAATTGTTTCCGGTGCGTGGCAGGGAGATGCATAATGCCGCGATGAATTGTTCCAAGTACGCATTGGATCGCAATGCGTTCCTCGCCGTGGCGTCGGGTAAGGGCGCGGACGAATTGGAGGCGTTCAAGCAGGCCTTCATGCGTCCGATTCCGGTCGGCGTGGTGCTGGATGAGTCGGTTCGTGGCAGGCTCGGCCTGATCAAGGAGTCGGTGGATCTCGTCCTGGAAGAGACCGTGAAGAGTTATCGGCGCGAACTGATGGCTGGTTTCGTGCAGAGAAGAAAGGATTACTACGCGTCAAGTGACGTGCTTCGTGCCGCTGGCGGAGGTCGTGATGGCTGATCCAGGCGTTAGCGCGGTGAGTGATTTTTCGTCGCGGTATGATACATTGGAGCGATACGTCCAGGGTGTGCCGTCGGTCCGCGATGAGCTTGCGCGTCTCGACCCTACTGATCCCGTCGACATGAGGAGGTATGGTGCTCTGCGGAATGAATATGCGGATGCTTCTCGTGTCCTGCGTGTTCTGTCCGATGATATCGGGGATGTCTCATTGCGGCCTTTCGCGTCCGAGCTCTCTTCGCTTCGAAGGGATTTCGATGAGTCCCCCTCCGGCAGGTACAGACTGGTCGAGGCAGGGCTTGACGCGGTGGCGTCCGCATTGGATGATGCATGTGTTGACGGCACGCTCGCGGATCGTCTCGGCCTCTATGAGAATATCGCCCGCCAGCACGGCTGGCAGGAGTATCTGGGCAGGATCGCTGATCTCTCCGCTCGTGTGCGGGCCGACGAGTCGCCGGAGCGAGTCTATGATCCTGGTTCGGTGCGGATTGCGCCGCGCAGTCGATCACCCTCGCAGGAATACGCGGTGTCGAGGGAGCATCGTCTCGATGATATTCTGCGGTATTGCGACGCGGGTGGTGTGGTCGGCGAGACGAAGCTCAAGGTCCTTGGTGCGTACGCCTTGGTGCAGCGCATGCATACGCTCTTCCAGGGCGCTTCCAGCAGCGGCAAGTCGTCGCTCCTTCGGCGTCTGGTCGGCTTGCTCGATGATGATAAGGTGGTGGGTCTTGATGCGATGTCGAATACGGCATTGCATCGTGCGGCAGGATACCTTGATGGCAAGGTCCTATGTATTTCGGAGTGGCAGAAGGCGATGCATAACCCCTTCCTTGCGGATGTCATCAAGAGCATCACTGAGGGTCAGGATATGCCTCGTCTCGTCACGGAGCCTGACTTGACGGTGCGTCTGTATCATCTTCCGTCGAACGTCACGGTGTTTTCCAGCCTTGATCCTAATGATGAGGCTGCCTTGCCGGCGAATCTTCGTGAGCGTCTGCCTGCGCTCAAGCGCAGGATGTTGCGTCTTCGAACTGACGAGTCGGATGAGCAGACGCGTCATGTGCTTGAGGATCGGGCTGCGTCGCGCATGGTCGGTTCGCCCGCCCAGGTCAGTGATCCAAGCGTGGCCGCCCTCCGTTCGCATGTGCGTTCGGCCTCCAGCATCAGGCGGGCGGTGTGCGATCCGTTCGCGCAGTACATGTTGGATGTCTTCCCATCGTCGTCTCCGATCGTGAGGGGATATGCTGAGAAGTATTGCGGTCTCGTCGATGCGTCGGTCAAGTTCAATTTTCCTGAGCGGGTCGCCGCCAAGGGCGGCCAGCCGGTCTTGTTCGCGGCTTTGGAGGACTACTTCATCGTGCATTCGCTCTTCTATGATGATTTCCTCTGGTCGATCGAGGATATGGATGGTTCGGCGAAGGTCTTGATGGACGTTGAGCATCTCTCGTCGAGCAAGGTCGACTGGCAGGGTGCCTTCGATGCGGGACTTGACGTGATGCGCAGCAGGCATCCTGATGTCGCGAGGCGTTGGGTCGAGGCCCAGTCGCAGGAGGGTGAGGTCTTGGCGTATGATGCGTCCAGCAGAAGGCGCGTGCCGGTGGCGTCCGTCGCGCCGGATTTCTTGTAGATGTTGCGGACATCCTGCAATTCTTTCGGTCAGGCCAGAATCCTTTCAGTTTTTTCGCACCAATCCATTTTAAGTTGTAGAGGGATATGGATGCATGCGTTCGGATGATGCGGGTGGTGGTTCGCTCGATGAGCAGTTGGAGAGGCTCGAGGCTCTGGGTTGCAGGATCGATCGCGAGTTTTCTTTTGATGATGGTCTCGGGCCGATCGCCCGCTCGCATCTTCGTGACCGGCTCGCTGACTACAGGGACCGTCTTGGTCGTCTGCGTCAGGAGTCGTATGATCCCATCGTGGAGTTCGATGACGCGGTCGGATTGCTTGATCGGTATGGTGTGTTGTCCAAGGAGATAGTCGATACCCTGCGTCGCGCGAGCGACTCAGGTGATGAGTCGTTGCGGTCGGGTTTTGACGCGTTGCGTGATGACGCTGCGAGGATTAGGAGAGGAGTCTCGCAGTTGCGGCATGAAGTGGCGACGGTGTATCATGTCGAGCTTGAGCGCATGGCCAATAGGCGTGTCTCGCTCAATCCCTTCAAGCGTCTTGATGTTGAGGAGAGGATGGAGGCCCATCGTCGGGCGCACACGATGCTCTCTGAGCGCCTCGACGTGATTGAGGGGGTCATTGCGGGCTATCATGATATTTCATTTCCCCCATATGTGCAGGACGCTCCAGATGACTCGCCTAGGGTCGTCACGAGACCGCGTCGTACGGTGGATGAGGTCGTGCGTGACCGGTATGAGTCGCATCGTGCTTCGCATCTGCGCTCGGTCGGCACGGCGGACATCATCATTCCTTTGTGCAAGGACGCCCTCAGTTGCGACGCCCCTGCTCGCTTCGAGGAATTGGTGCATCGTCTCAAGGGCAAGTGCCAGGATGTCCTTTCGGTCTCGAGGTTCTCGTACGTTCCGTTCGCGTCGATGCGGGTGCCTGCGAATGAAGAAGAGAATATTGTGCGTGTGTTCAGCTCCCGCTCGATGCGCACGTTCTTGGATGGTATCGGTGTGCATGTCCAAGGGAAATTGGCGCGCTCCAACATATACGTGATCCCTGAGCTTCTGTCTGATCCGCTTCCGGTCAGGTCGTCCGCGGCGGGGTATATCCATCCGCCGCTGTGGAGTCAGCGGTCGATCCGTTCCGTCGAGGCAAATGAGGTAGCAAGGGGAACGGGGGTGCGTATCGGAATCATTGATACGGGTTGCGATTATCATCATCCCGCGATTAGCGGCGCCTTCGATCCTGCCGATCCGGGGTGGGATGTGCGTCGTGGGAACGGGCAGCCGATGGATCGCGATGGGCATGGGACCCATGTCGCGGGGACCGCTGCGGCAAGAGCGTTCGGAGTAGCGCCCGAGGCATCCTTGGTGGCGGTGCGTGTCTTGGAGAATGGGAGTGGCAGCGACACGGATATCATGAATGGTATCGAGTACTGCATCAAGCATGATATCCGAGTCATGAATATGAGTCTTGGTGGTCCTGGTTCGTCCGTGGCGTTCGCGCAGTTGTGCGACCATGCATATAGGTCGGGGTTCTTCATGTTCGCCTCGGCGGGCAATGATGGGTCCTGCGAGTATCCGAATTATCCTGCGGCGTATCAGGGTGTCTTCGCGGTGGGTGCCTATGATCAGTCTGAGGTGCGCGCGTCGTTCAGCACGGGCGGTGACTACGTGGTGTGCGTCATGCCTGGCGTGGATATTGAGTCGTCCGTTCCGGGTGGAGTCTACGATTCCATGAGCGGCACGTCGATGGCTGCGCCGCACGCGACGGGAGTGGGCGCATTGGCTCTGAGCATTGAGCGTTCGTTGAAGCCTGAGTACTTGCGCAGTCTTATTAATGCGGGCACGCTTACTGAAGTGATCGGCGACGGCGATCCTATCTGGTATGGGTATGGGAAGCTGCGCGCGGATAAGGTGGTGGAACATGTCGGCTAATGTGTATGGGCTGCCCTTGGAGGATCTTCCGCAGGTGGCGGACTATATATTGTCATCTTCTCAGGGTAAGGCTCCTCTGGAGGCTGCCGTCAGGGAGTGCGAGGCGCAGGGTCTGGTCAGGCTTTGTCAGGATGATGTGGAGTACGGCGCGCTCAAGGCGGAGGCCAAGAGACACCTCTCGCCGAGGTACGAGGAGATGCTCCTGTCGTACCATTTCATGAATATCTCAAGAGAGTTCTACGGTGAGGTCGTCAAGCCGCGTCTGGATGCGCTAGTGGGTCGTGTGGAGTTCATCTTCGAGATCGACTCGCCCAAGTACCTCCTTTGATTTCGACGACGATTGCGTAATCTTTTCGGAGTTATCAGATTTCTTTCGAGAATTCCTGCAATATCGTTATTAAATTCACTTGGCTGTCAGCAAACCATGGTCGAGCCGAAATATCGTTCTGCGATGCAGCAGGACTTGCTGCGAAGCGAGGCGGCAGGTACGGGTTCGCAGTTGCTTCGTATTTTCGCGGGTGGCTTGCTGTCCGTCATCGCTTTGACGACGATTGGATTCAGTGTGGCGGGTGTCTCATCGTATGTACGTGACCGCAGCCAGGATCGCAGGATCGAGGCTCAACGCTACGTCGTCGCGTCTCAGGGAGAGAAGATGGTGGATCAGGGGGAGCGGCTGCACAGCCTCGAGGATGTCGTCGATAATCTGTCCGGCAGGATGGATCGGGTCGAACGTGGCGCCCCGGCAGGTCTTGAGCAGCACGCTGCGCCGGTGCAGCAGTATGTTCCTCAGGTCCAGTCTGTGCGCTACGATGGTGATCAGGTGATCAGGCCTGCGACGCAAGAGATGCCTAGTCTGAAGCTTTCTGACATGAAGGTGCAGGACTGGTCGCGTTTCGTGCAGGGATGGTCGTACGCGTGGCAGCATGAGATGATCGACGCATACATTTCGCATTACAGTCCAAGCGCGATGGTGCATGTGCCCACGCGCAATGAGTGGATGTCGCGCGACGAGTTGGCGGCCTACAAGCGGCAGCTCAATGATCGTGATGATTGGAGGAGCGTGGTGCTTGGTGATTGGGATGTTCGCACATTCTATCAGGATGAGGGTGGTCGTGTGGTTGAGCGCGCGGTCATCATCGTCGAGCAGAAGTACAGCTCGTCTTCCTACGCTGACGAGGGGACCAAGCGTCTTGTCGTCGAGATGGGACAGCAGGGTCGCCCGCTGATCATCGTCGAGGATTTTCATGATCGCTTATTCGCCGAGATGAGGGCGTTGCTGCGCAGGGGTTTGGATGATGCGCGATGATCAGGAGTATGAATACTGGATGGAGTGGATGGGTGGAGTCCAGGAAGGCGTTCCTTCGTATGCTTCCGTGTCCGCTTCCGCGGGCGGGCTATTGTCCAGGTTGCTCTCCCGATGCCGCATCCCTTTCGCCGTGGCGTGCCTCGGGACCGCTATCGGGTTGACGGCGCCGGCAGTCGTCTATGATGATGTGGTTTGGGATCCACGGGCAGCGGTGTCTGTCGCTGAAACGGTTTCTGTTGCTGATGCGCTAGTTCCTGAAGAGCGAGTGCGCACTTCGGATGCGCTCGATCTCGTCTTGGCGCGGTTGAGGAAATATGATGTGGAGGATGGTCGGGTGCTGCTGCTTCCTGGTTCTCCTGTCGAGACGTATGGAAGAAGTATTGATGGTTCGAAAGGAAGATCGTTGATGATCTTCGGCGGTATTCATGGTGACGAGCGTGGTGCCTACTTGGCCGCGGACAGGTTGTATGAGTCATTGGAGGTCTCGGTCGGTTCGGTCACCGTGTTTCCTCGGTTGAATCGCCGTGCGGTCGAGGCTGACCGTCGTCATACGGGTCAGGATCTCAATCGTGCGTGGACGTATGGTTCTGTGGATGATTTAGGGTATGAGGGATCAACCGGGTATTCGTCGTGTTCGCTTGAGTCTGAGCTCATCATGGCCGTCAAGCAGTATGTGCACGCGCATCCCTGTGATGTCCTCATCAACGCGCATGAGGGGTCGCAGCGTTATGCGCAGACGTTCGTGGTGGATAATGAAGGCGCGTCGCGTTTCCTCGATGATGTGGTGCGCGGGGTCAACGCGGACCTTGCGGCTGGTGAAGGTTTCAAGGTGAGGGTGGATGCCATGCCTGGGACGGCCACCTATGCGGCGAGCAACGAGTTTGGCTGTATTGCGTTCGGTCTGGAGACTGCCAAGGCGTTTCCTGATGAATTGAGCGCCCAGATGCAGCTGCGAGCGTATGCTGCAGTCATGGATGCCATGGGTATTGAGCACAATTTGGATGCGTCTTGGTGGCCTGATCTCTGCGGTCCCCTGACTGCGAGGGGTGATGTCTATGGCTCGCGCTAGGTCTGCTGTTGCGGGTGTCGCTTCCTTGGCCTTGATGCTGTCCTGCTATTCGGGTGAAGGTCTCGCCGCTCCCGCTAAGCGTCCGAATGTCTTCCGTAAGGCAAGCACCGTGCAGGAGCCGCGGCAGGAGTATGCGCTCATGATCGACAAGTCGGCCAAGGTCATCTATCTTACGCGTGGTGAGTCTGCTGGCAATCGGGTCTTGGCGCAATACCCGGTCGCGATCGGCTGGGCTGGTGATGATCAGAAGGCCGCTGAGGGGGATGGTCGAACGCCTACAGGCCCCTACACGATCGATGAGATCCTCTCGACAGACATGGCTGATAAGTACTTCAGTCCGCATCTTGTCGATCTGAACGGATCGACGCAGGGCGCGTATGGCGACCGAGTCTTCTGTCTGGATTATCCGACCGCCGCGGACCGTGCCGCAGGCAGGTCAGGTTCCAATATATGGATCCATGTCGCGTCCCCTGAGCGGCTGGAGAAGGGTAATGCCACAAACGGTTGTATCGGTGTCGGTCAGGAGGCGATCCGTGCTCTTGAGGCTGTCGTGGACATAGGGGTCAAGGTCTACATCTCGCCGCATGTCTCCATGGAAAGACACTGACTTCTCTCCGTGGGAGCAACAATAGGGGTACATATGGCATATCCTCATGACCACCCTGTTCACACAAAAGATTTATATATAACATATTCTCAGGTTCACGAGTGAGGGGTGGGTTGTGATGGTTGAAGATGATTCTGAGGCATCCGGTGTGGTGCAGGATATGATGTTCGATGATCATTCACAGAAGATGGGCAGCGAGCTGTCTCGCGCCCTCTTGAGGCTTTTTCGACCATGAGATTGGCGACCGCCTCCGCGTGCCTGCTCGCATTGTTTGCTGTTCTTTTCTCGTTTCATTCCGCCTCTGCGGTTTTGTCCTCCATGCCGAATTGCATGACGTATGATGGGAATCAGACTGCATGTGGCACTGCGAATTTTTCGGGTCTCTCTGATGGCTATGGCTGTAGGTGGGACGCCTTTGGCAACAAGTGTCTCATCGAGTTCTTCCAGGTCGACTTGAGCGCGCTCAGCTGCGCCGATGTCTGCTTCGCCTGCGCGACGCAGAATGATTGCCAGACGACGGGGATGTCGAATAATCCTCAGGAGAATTGCTTTTGGGACGCAGGCGCTCCGGGAGGAGGAGAGTGTCGTTTCGCCGGTCAGCAGTTCGGCGATGGGCCTCCGTGTGATGATTCATGTGGTGGTTGTCGGGACCTGTTCTCGTGTGAGCAGAGCGCGAATCTGATTGTCAAGAGGAATGAGTCCTTTCAGAGGGATAACAAGACGTGGCATGGCACGAATGGGACTTGCTATTGGATTGTCGATCCGTTCAATCCTTCTGAGATGTGGTGTGACGCGACGAATTGGACATGCATCACTGAGCCTGATTTCTGCCGCTCACAGGCTGATTGCGACCTTTACAATGGTACGACTGCCAATAATTCTGCAGGGGCGTCATATATGTGGCTTAATGACTCGAATGAGTGTCTCATCGTCGGTGAGGAGTCATGCGTTAATGGTCGTGATGACAACAGCAATGGCCTTATCGACTGCGCTGATCCGAATTGTCGCCTTGAGCAGTCGTGCGTTGGCTCTGATGACTTGTTTGCTGATGAGTTCAACTTGTTCGACCTGTTCAGCCGGGACTCGTTCAGGATCAATTGGGACTTGGTGAACCAGTGGGATGGCGGCGATGGCGTCGGTAACGCGGGTATCTCCTGCGCGCCCAGTTGCGGATCTGGCGGTGATCTGCAGTTTCCGGATGCGATCTGGCTTCGTGTCTGTTTGATGGGGCCTCCCGATGCGGATGATCTCGTCTTTGACACGCCGCTCACGGACCCGTTCGAGATCGGTATGTGCAATAGCACGGTCAATGGCACGCCTCACAATTCTTCCTATTATCGGTTCTTCACCGAGAATACGTCGAACGAGAACAGGACCATTGTCGACTGGTTCAATGCCAATATCAATGATGGTGGCTTGGGTGTATCCGGCTTCACCGGATCTGATCTTGATAAGATTGTGCTCTCGATAGAATCTAAGGAGTTCGGGCAGGGACCGCCCATCATCATAGGTACTGATCCTGAGGATGACTACGGAGTCAACAAGATATACGATATCGAAGGGATGGCCATGAAGATTGGCTCATCGACGATGGCCATTGGGCTTTCCATGTATGATATGCACCCCGACGCGGCAAACGATACGGGTCCGGCGATGTGTTGGGCGTCCACGAACAGCTCGGGGAACTATTCAGCAAGCGATGGACTTCCGTCCGGGACGCCTGCGCAAAGTCCTAATTACACGGTGAACTATTCGACTGCGCTCTGGATCGACTCTGATAACAATGTGTCGACAGGGTGCAACGAGACGGTCAACGGGTCGGCCATTGTCGGTTTCGAGTACAAGTTGACCAAGCTGAACACCTTCGCCTCCGACGGCGAGTTGGATCAGATACGCAACTTCTCCAAGTGTGTCAACACCTCAGGCCCGTACGTCTTCAAGCCGATTGATAAGTCCTTGCGCAGTTTTGATGGTGAGGGTTGTGGTTTCAGCGCCGATATATTCATGCTGGACCTCGCAGATATCGGCAGTCCCGACGCTACCTTCCGCGCGGTCGGCGCCGTCACGAACAAGTCGTATGATGACTTCAATGATTCTCAGGATTTCATCAACAATTCATACTATACCCCTGGCACGCTGGATTTCACGCCGGTGGACTGCCATGAGAATCCCTTTGATTGCGATACGAAGTTCATCCAGGTGGGGGGAGGGCAGTACTATCCGTCGGAGGATTGTTTTGCCGGATTCGCCGATGTCGCCACCGATTTTGATGGTGATGGCAAGGTTGGCTGTGCCGATGAGGATTGTTCTGGCTACGCGCAGTGCTATGACAACTACGATGGCGACACAGACACGACCGCGCCGTCCATCCTCATGATGGAATCTCGGGTCTTCGATGATTTCGCCGTCTTCCAAGTCACGACAGACGAGCCCACCAACGGCTCATTGAAGTATTACGGCGTCGACAGCACCTGCAGTCAGCTCAACACGACAATCGATGAGCCTGTCGGGAATTTCGCGTTTCAAGGGGCGCTCTTCCGTAACTTCCATCACTATGATATCTCGCCTGCGACCGGCTTGTTGCAGCCGAATTCAACCTATTACTACAAGATCAGATTGTGTGACCGAGCGGCGTCCGCGCGCTGCGCGCTGACATCATGCCTCAATTTCACGATGCAGGACACGCTTTCAGGCATCGCGGACGATCTTAATATATCGTTCAATGTCTCGGGTATGGACATCTTCCTTGAGGTTCCCGGGGTGGGTTCAGTGAACGCTTCGTCTGGCATATATTTCAACAATTCGAACCAGGCGCGCGGAGTCAACATCACGTTCAACAAGTCGAATGACGCGAATTGGGGGATCACGTTTGTCGAGGTGGACTTCTCCAAAGGGATTAGGTTCGATCTTGGGGATTCTGGTTTCAAGGACCGCCCCGCTCCCAATCTGGGCCAGACCGTGGGGATGGCGTCCGACAAGTTCCAGGTCATGGCAAAGAACCTTGGAGTCGACCAGATTGAATTGAGGATCCCCTCTGACGGCGATGCCACGATTCTCAAGTGTTCTGACAACGGCACGAACTGCAGCGTGCTGAATTCCAGCTATTATGATCTGGTGGATGTGCAGAGCACGTATGTGGAGATCAGGGTGCCGCCTTCGATTGCCTTCTCGACCTATACTGCGTCGGGGACTGCCATTACCTCGGACAGGGACATGTATTACTGCTATCCCAGTTGCACCGCCGTCTTCAACGTGACGATCACCAACAGCTCCTTGGCTGGTGTCTTCAATGTCTCGATAAACAACACCAACCTGAACACGACGACGGGGACCGTGACCTACAACATAACGTATATCAACGTTTCCGATTATGCTTGGTACAATGTCAGCACGCTCAATGAGTCCACCATCACTAATTTCACGACGAAGATATACAATGAGTCTCAGGTGGACAATACGACGGTGCGCTTCAATGTGACGATACAGATGTCCCAGCCGACGACGACGCAGTGGAACTTCACATTTGGTATCAATGATGACCAGGTTGTGCTCTATGTCGTCAGCAATGTGAGCAGCATCAATTTGACTGGTCCTGCGAACAATTCCTTGATTGCGCTGAACGGCACCTTCAATTTCACGCTCTTCGCCAGCGGCGACACGACGCAGGAATGCGGGCTGTTCATCAATGGCGCGCGGAATGGGACGACCAACGCGACCAACGAGGTCGGCGCCAATGTCACGGCGGGGGTCGTCAATCCTGGCACGTATCCTTGGTATGTCAACTGCACATCTGATACTGGCGAGTGGGGCGTCTCTGAGCTGCGTTCCGCGGTGTTCGGGAACACTGCTCCGACGATGAGCGTCTCTTCCCCAGTGAACACGACCAATACCACATTGGCGAATCTGAGCGTCCTCTTCTCCTACGTTGATGACGACGCGGCGACCGCGAACTGCACGCTTATTCTGGATGGCGTGTCGAATGAGACTGATGCGGCCGTCGCGAACAGCACTGCGGCGTGGCTGAACACGACTGAGATATCGCAGGGCGCGCATACATTCTTCGTTGCGTGCACTGATGGCAATGCCCAGACGAACTCCTCGGCGGTGTTCGTGTATACTTCTGACGCGACAGTCCCGAACGTGACTTCGATCCAGACGAACGCGACGGTCGTCAAGAGCGGCACCTCGGTCTTCGTGAATGTGTCTGCCGCGGACAATGTCGCGCTCGTGACGGTTCTTGCGAATACGGTCTCTCTGACCGATGTCGGTGGTGGCCTCTTCCAGATCAACACGACGGGCACGGCTCTTGGTTGCGTGTCGGACGGGACGTGCACGGTGACTGCGAACGCTACGGACACGACCGGCAACTATAATGGTTCGCAGACGGCGACATTCACGGTTGATGATGCGGCGCCGAACGTGACGGGTGTGACGAACAATATATCCACGACGGTCGATCCTTCCGGACAGGTGCAGGTGAATGTGACGCTTGCGGATGCGAATACGGTGTCGTTTGTCGCTGCGAATAATGTGTCGCTCACGGCGTGGAACTCCACGTTCTGGCAGGCGAATACCACGGCTGCCGGCTTGGCTTGTGCCTCTGATGGGACGTGTACGGTGACGATCAACGCGACGGACGTCGCGAATAACAAGAACGGTTCCGAGTCGACGACTTTCGCCGTGCTTGGCCCTGATGTGGTCGCGCCGAGCGTCACTGTCCTGTATCCGTCGAACTTTTCGAACCTTTCATCTTCGTCTTTGAGCGTCAATTACTCGTTCACGGACGTCAGGTCAGGCACGGCGAACTGCACATTGGTGATCAATGGCACAGTGAATGAGACCGATTCCTCTGTGAGCAATAACACGCTCAGTTGGCTCAACACGACTGATGTGGCTGAGGGCAACCACGCGTTCTTCGTGGTCTGCACTGACAATTCCAGCCAGACTGGCTCGTCCGGCGTCTACGAGATCACGGTCGACGTCACGGCGCCCAACGTCACGAATGCGGGAGTCAATGATTCAGTGGCCAAGAGTGCGACCGGCGTCATCGCGAGCGCGCTTGTGCAGGACGCCAGCGCCATTGTGGCGTTCTTGGCGAACGGTATTTCGATGACGTCTTTGGGCAACGGCACCTATCAGGTCAATACCACAGGTACAGCCTTGGGCTGCACGACTGATGGGACGTGCACCGTGACCTTCAATGCGACCGATGCATCCGGCAACTACAATGGTTCGCAGACGGCGACGTACACGATCGACGACAGCGCGCCGAATGTGACTTCTGTGGCGATCAATGATACGAATACCACGATTGGCCGCGAGGTCAACGTGACGGTGAGCTTGGTGGACGCGAACACGATATCGTCGGTCACCGCGAACGGCAATGTCTCGCTCACTGCCCTGAACGCGACGTTCTATGTGGTCAATACGACTGCTGCCCAGCTCGGCTGCGACGGGTTCTCAAATTGCACGATCAGCATATCTGCCGTCGATGAGGCTGGTAACGTGAATGATTCTGGGTCGGCGTGGACGCTCATCCAGGATACGGCTGCGCCGATAGTCTCGGTGTCGGCTCCCTCAAATCATACGAACACCACCAATGCGAGTCTTGAGGTCCTATTCAATTTTACTGATGTTCGGTCGGCCTCTGCGTCGTGTGTGCTTTGGGTGGATGGTGTCGCGAATGCGTCCAACTCATCAGTGGTGAATAGCACCTTGACGAACCTGTCTACGCCGATGGAGGCAGGGAATTTCACCTTCCTGGTGAACTGTTCGGACATCAGTGGCAATGCGGGCCTGTCAGGAGTCTATTCCATCACCGTTGACGCTACTGCGCCCTATGCCGACGATTCGTCGACGAATGGGACTGTTGTCAGGTCGGCGACTGCGGTGAACCTGACGGTGAATGCGTCGGATTCAGTTATGCTCTCGTCGGTGTTGGCCAATGGTCTGCCGATGTC
>JBDRLR010000044.1:0-5221 GCA_043812855.1 Nanobdellota archaeon
TGGCGAGCAACGTGCGGCCCCGCGAAGGATCCGCGCGCATGACGATGGCGTACGCAGGATGATAGATGACGTCGATGGGGTCGGTCGCGATCTTGCGCACCTCGGTCGTGTCGATGATCTTGCTTGCGTCCATGACTGATCTGTAGTCTATGTCATGGGCGGCCCGCATGATCTGGTCGAGCGGCACGGACGCTGCAGGCGCTTGTGTGAAGTCAGATATCATCCTCTCTTCGAGGATCACGTTGTCGGGTGTGAGGTCGTTGTGGTGGACGATGTGTTTTGCGTCGAGCATTCTGCGCAGGTGGTCTCGGAGGTATCCGTTGTCGGTGATCTCCCGATGCAGCAGTGGCGACGCCACGCGGTCCTTGAGTCGCGTCCGTTGCCCTCCGTCGAGTTCAGGGTGGGCGTCTATCGCCTGATTGACCATGTATGATATTCCCTGCACGTATTTTCGAAGCTGGCGTTCGATGTAGCCTTCATCGTTGAAGTCTTTGAAGCCTCGGGTGAGTCCCTTCTTGAACTCGCGCTGGTGCGAAGTCAGGAACGTCTCGATCTTCGCGGCGAGCCCCATGTGGACATCCTGCAGCGCGACGAGTTTGCGCCCGAGGAAATACGCGAGGTCAGGCTGCTCCATCTTGAGGTATTCTCGCATGGTCTGCCGCAGGTGCGCGGCGAGGTCCCCATAGCTCTTGCCGACGACATATTCTCGCACGCTCACTCGTGCGATGCTCTGGAACGCGTCGGGTACGAAGGGGAATCCGCCGTCGTTGCAGAAGCGCATCACTGCGGATCCGTAGTTGAGCTCCCCGCCGATGTCGGCAGTCTTAGGAGAGTCTGGTGTGTCTTCGTGGATGATATATTCCTTGATTCCGATGTTCGGGATCCTGACCCTCGCATGGTGCATCTTGGCGTTGAGGACGGCTCCAGGCTCTACGCTGAGTATCTTGATGCTCTTGGGGTCGACATCGTGGTAGTGGGCGATAAGACTGCTGCGAAGATGGGCGCGCACTCGCTGCTCTTCTCGGCTGGGGAGAACACGGCGACCCGAGCGTTGGCGCTTTCGCCCGGTGCGTGGTCCTTTGTAGTCTTCGCCAGACATACTGTTAGTTGTCATTCTCCAGTGGTCTTGCCTTTTGTGGGCCTCATCGGTGCTTGCGGTGCTTCTCTCATGCGATTCACTGATAGACGAGTCGTGTGATGCTGTGGATGTTGCGCACGATACCGTGCGATCGCTCACATATCCTCAGGATGTGCGGATTGTCCTTGTGGCCTTCGGCGATGGTGCGGATGTTCTCGTTGATCGCTTGCCTTGCGTCCGCGATCTTGTATGCCATCTCGATGTTGCGAAGGTAGTACGCCTTCATGCATTGCAGGTAGAGCTGTTCGATCTCGACGATGGCATCCTTGATGTTCTGGTGCTTCTGCATCTCGATTGACGCGAAGACGCGCACGAGTCGTTTGATCTCGTCCCCGAGGCGCTCGAGGTACTGGGCGAGCTCGTAGCCGTAGAATATCTGGAAGTCGTCCTCTTCTTTCTTGGCGGGAGGGTGGTTGATCTGGTGCTTGACGGCGCGCATGATGACAAAGGTGAGTCGGTTGACGTCTTCGTCGCGGGAGTTGATGTTGTCGCACAGCTCCACATTGGAGAAGAAGTTGTCGTCCTGCAGGCTGCTATTGAGGTCCTTGAACATGGACCTGATGATGTTGTCGTTCTTTCGCACGAGTCCGGGGATGGAGATGTCGTCCATGTTCAGGTAGTCTTTTGCGACGATGGTCGACTTGGTCTGCTCGATGATCTCCAGCGCCATGAGATTGTGGACGATGCTTCTGACCTGCTGGGCCTTGTCGTTGGTGTCGAAGATGACATTGATGGTCTTGAAGTTGTTGATATAATGCGAGATGATCTTGCGCTTGATGGTGTTGATGGAGTCCTCGCGGACATCGAGCGTGGCTTCCTTGTTCTCGATCTGCCCGGCCAGACGTTCAGGGGAGAGGATGATCGAGTTGGCGTTGACGTGCAGATGAACGATGTTGCTCTTCTCCAGGCCGTGCTTGGTGATCCATGCCTTGGGCAGGGAGACGACGAAAGAATTCTTTCCGAATTTGATGAGTTTTCGATACTCCATGGTTCCCTCCCGGCCCTTCTTTTTACAAAGACGCATATGCCACATATATGCGTTATATGATATATGGAACAAACATATATTAATAAATCTATTGACCTTTGGCATGCATAGCGATAAGGGGGTGATTGAGATCGCGAAGAAGTATTTTATCGACGAGGAAGAGGTGCTTCGAGACATCGCCGCGCCTAGCAGTGCAGAGGACTTCTTCATCGATGATGAGGAGGAAGAGGAGATGCGCTCAGGCGACTTCTACACGCCTGAAGAAGTGGAGTCTGAGCTTGAGGACGGAGAGCTCTCAGGTGAGGAAGCCGCCTTCATGCAAGGGTACATCGAGGCTTTGTAGGGAACGCAAGCCTGACCGTTCCCCGTCTTCTCTTTTGGTAGATAGCACATCTGGCAAGTGGACCTGCTGACCGTTGGTCCGCACCCCATAATTGACGGGTATGAGCGCCCGCAGATGGCGAATTCCATGGGGTAAGTAGAATACTCGTTGTTGCCCTTACGGGCGAGCGCGAACCAAGGGTCATGAATGCTGACAAGGGGGATGCCCCAGTCAGGGACATGTCAGCCCGCCACAACTACTGAGTGTGCGAGGGGGACAGCAACAAGAAAGATTGGGAGTATTCTACACGCCCATTTCCACCGAAACGTTTTTAAAGGCGCAGGAGCCCCTCCACAGAGGGAGAACGGGGCAGGAATCTTCGATTCTCGGCGCAGGAAAAGCAAGGAAATCTAAGGAAAAATGAGCGATTCGACAAGCCCAGGCAGCAACGGCAACCATGTGATCAACAAGATCGAGAAGAAGGCCACAGCCTATGATGGATCCAAGATCACGGTGCTCGAAGGCCTGGCCGCCGTGCGCAAGCGCCCAGGTATGTACATCGCGAGCACAGGCCCTAGAGGGCTGCATCATCTTGTCTACGAGGTCGTGGACAATTCGATCGACGAGGCGATGGCAGGATTCTGCACCACGATCACAGTCATCATCCACAAGGACAACTCAGTCTCCGTGCTCGATGATGGTCGCGGAATCCCCATCGACTTCAACGAGAAGTATCGGATGAGCGCCTTGGAAGTGGTCATGACGAAGCTGCACGCAGGGGGGAAGTTCGACAAAGATTCCTACAAGGTGTCCGGTGGCCTGCACGGAGTGGGTGTGAGCGTCGTCAACGCGTTGTCGATCAAGCTCGAGGTGACAGTCTACAAGGATGGCAAGGTCTACTTCCAGCCCTACTCGCAGGGCGTTCCGCAGAGCAAGCTGATCGAGAGAGGAAAGACGGACAAGTCGGGCACCTTGGTGTGGTTCTGGCCTGATCCTGAGATCTTCGAGGAGACTCTCGTCTTCGATTTCGACACCCTTGCCTCGCGGCTGCGTGAGCTCGCTTTCCTCAATAAGGGTGTGCGCATCACCATCGAGGATCTTCGCGAGGAGACGCCGCGCACGTCGGAATTCTGCTATGAGGGCGGCATCGTCAGTTTCGTCGAGTATCTCAACAAGAGCAAGAACAAGGTGCATGACATCATCTTCATCGGCAAAGAGAAGTCTGACGCCGAGCTGGAAGTCGCATTGCAGTACAATGATGGCTACAATGAGAATGTGCATTCCTTCGTCAACAATATCAATACGCACGAGGGTGGTACGCATCTGTCCGGTTTCAAGTCCGCCTTGACGCGTACCCTCAATAGCTACGCGGAGAAGAGCGGCAAGTCGGGCAAGGAGGACTTCAAGCTCTCCAGCGAAGACGTGAGGGAAGGGCTCACCGCGATCATCTCCGTCAAGATCCCGAATCCTCAGTTCGAGGGGCAGACCAAGACGAAGCTTGGAAACAGTGATGTCAAGGGCGTCGTGGATTCCCTTGTCTCGACGGGTCTTCAGGCGTTCTTCGAGCAGAATCCGAAGGTGGCGCGCGCTATCGTCGAGAAGTCGATCGGGGCCGCCAGGGCTCGCGAGGCCGCGCGCAAGGCAAGGGAGTTGACGCGTCGAAAGTCCGTGCTGGAGTCGAGCAGTCTTCCGGGAAAGCTCGCTGATTGTTCCAATCGTGATCCATCGAAATCAGAGATCTATCTTGTTGAGGGTGATTCGGCCGGCGGCAGCGCCAAACAGGCGCGCAGCAAGGAGTTCCAGGCCATCCTGCCTTTGCGAGGGAAGATCCTCAACGTGGAGAAGGCGCGCATCAACAAGGTCATGACGTCCAACGAGATCATCACCATCATCACGGCGCTCGGCTGCGGCATCGCCGAGGAGTTCAATATCGAGAAGGCAAGGTACCATCGTATCATCATCATGACTGATAGCGACGTGGACGGCGCGCACATCACGACGCTGATCCTCACATTCTTCTTCCGTTTCATGAAGCCGCTCATCGAGGAAGGCTACATCTACTTGGCGATGCCTCCGCTCTACTTGATCAAGAAGGGCAAGCAGAAGTGGTACGCGCAGACGGATCGTGAGCGGGAGCGCATCCTCGCAGAGATCGGCGGCATGGGCGGCGTGACGATCCAGCGCTACAAAGGTCTAGGAGAGATGAATCCTGATCAGCTGTGGGATACCACGATGGATCCCGCGACGCGTACGCTCAAGCGCATCACGATCGAGGATGGCGTGATGGCGGATGAGATGTTCAGCATCTTGATGGGTGATGATGTGGAGCCGCGCCGAAACTTCATCATGCAGAACGCCAAGCTCGTCTCGAACCTGGATATCTAGTTTTCGTCATCATGGGGTGTCATCATTGTCTGCGTCTTCCAGAAAAATTCTTATATCCTGACTGAATAGTGCGCGCATGGAAGTCGTACTATCTGATAATAAGTTCGGGCAGCAGAGTAATCAAATAAAGGCGCTTATGGATGGATTCGAGAACCCTGAATGGTATCTCATCCCGGAACTCAAGACTGATTTTGTGAATAAGGGCTTCTGGCCGTTCCATGCGATGCGAGAGGAGTCCATGGATACCCATCTCATTGTGTGTGCGCAGACGGCAGGCGCGAGCAGACGCAATGTCTACGATGCCTTCCGTGATGCGTTTAGAGCTTTGAGGCAGCATTGTGGTGACGACGAACGTGTTGAGGCGATCCACGTGCCGGATTCACTCAAG